>JAJZWW010000519.1 GCA_021846485.1 Actinomycetes bacterium | reverse complement strand
GGCCGGGCCGGTCGGGGTCGCCGAGCACTGGAGCTACCTGCGTCACGACTCGGGCTACTCCACGGTGCTGTGGATCAGCGAGTGGCCCCGCCAGGCGGTCGCCCCCAACTTCTTGCACCCGGTCGTCTTCGCCCAGGGCGTGCGCCGCTCTCTCGCCGTCGTCGCCCACCCGCTCGGCGCGAATGAGGCGATGAAACAGATACGCAGGGAGAAGACCGAGGCCATCACCGACTCGGCCCAGAAGGCCAAGGTCGGCCAGCTCGAAGACCTCTCGGACCGCCAGGAGTACGACGACATCCTGGCCCGCGAACAGGCGCTCATCGCCGGGCACGTCGACATGGAGTTCTCCGGGTTCGTGACCGTCACCGCGCCGAGCCGCGATGAGCTGGCCGCCGCGGTCTCCCAGGTCGAGCAGGCCGTGGGCCTGTCGACGTGCGAGACCCGCGTCCTGTACGGCCGCCAGGCCCAAGGTTTCGTCGTCTCCGCCCTTCCCTTCGCCCGGTCAGTGCTGTGATGGCCCGGACCGAGCCGGAGGGCGAGGAGCAGGGTCGGCCGGTCGTGGTCGATGACGGCCGGACCTTCGGGGCACGGCTGTTCACCCCGGCCGGGACCGGCCGGGGTGAACGTCGCCGCCAAGTCCGTCAGGCGCGGGGAATCGAGCTGGCCCAGCGGCGGGCGCTCATGGCCAAGCGGCTGGCCGAGATCGAAGCCCTGAAGGCCGAGCAGCGCGCCGCGGGCTACCTGCCCGTGAGTGGCGAGGCAGGGCCGGTCGCGCTCCGCACCTACCGGCGCCTGCGGGTGCAGCCGCACCGGGCGACCTCCGACGTGCTCGCCGGGGCGTACCCGTTCCTCGCCGAGGCCGGGCTCGGCACCGAAGGCGTGTTCATCGGCCAGGACTCCTGGTCGGCCGCGGCGTTCGTCTACGACCCCTGGGTCCTCTATGGCGCCGGGGTGCTCACCAACCCCAACCAGCTCTTGGCCGGCGTCATCGGCAAGGGCAAGTCCATGCTGGCCAAGAGCCTGGCGACGCGCTCGATAGCCTTCGGCCGCAAGGTCTACGTGCCCGGCGACCCGAAGGGCGAGTGGAGCGTCGTGGCTCGTGCCGTGGGCGGCCAGGCCATCGAGCTCGGCGGCACGCTCACCGCCCGCCTCAACCCGCTCGACGAGGGACCGAGGGTGCCGGGCACCGACGACGAGACCTGGCGGGTCGAGACGGCGAAACGCCGCCGGGCGCTGCTCGGCTCGCTCACCGGATCGGCCCTCGGCCGGCCGCTGCTGCCGACCGAGCACACCGCCCTTGACGCCGCGCTCGCTGGCACGGTGGCCGTCACCGACACCCCGATCCTGCCGATGGTGGTCGACGCACTGTTCGCTCCGACCGACGCCTGGCTCGGCTCGTCGGTCACCCAGCTCGTCACCGATGGCCGCGACGCCGGGCACGCGCTCGCCCGGCTCGTGCATGGCGACCTGGCCGGCCTGTTCGACGGACCCTCGACTGTGCGCTTCGACCCGAGCCTGCCGATGGTCTCCCTCGACCTCTCGCGCATCTCGGGCTCGAACCAGCTCATCGGTCTCGTGATGAGCTGCGCGTCGGCCTGGATGGAAGCCGCCTTGGCCGACCCCAATGGCGGGCAGCGCTACGTGATCTACGACGAGGCGTGGCGGCTCATCGCCCAACCGAGCCTCTTGGCCCGGATGCAGTCGCAATGGAAGCTGTCACGGGCGCTCGGGATCGCCAACCTCATGGTCATCCACCGGCTCAGCGACCTCGACGCGGTGGGCGACGCCAACAGCGAGGCCCGCAACCTCGCCCTCGGCCTCTTGGCCGACTGCTCGACCAAGATCATCTACGCCCAAGAGGCCGGCGAAGCCCAGAAGACCGGCGGCGTGCTCGGCCTGTCGTCCACCGAGATCACCCAGCTCCCCGAGCTCGACATGGGCGAAGGGCTGTGGCGCATCGGGGAGCGCTCATTCATGGTCCGCCACCTTTGCACCCCCGGCGAGCTAGCCCTGTTCGACACCAACGCCCGTATGGCCGCCGTGTAATCGTTGGCAACAGGCGATGGCGCGCAGTGCCACCTTCGCCCGAGGCCCCAGTGCTCAGAGGGCGACGCCTGGCGGCGGAGCCGGCACGTCGTTCAACTTGCTGAACCAACGCACCACGGCCACCGCTCTCGCGTGGCAGTCGGCCGGCAGGGATGACCGGCCGGTCGCGGCCAGGTGCGAGGTCGCTGATGACGGCACGGAGCGGGCGACGAACCGAGGCGGGCAGCGGCCCGCCGTGGCGCTCGGCAATGGCGCATCCATGTGCGATGTGGATGACGGCGACCTCGGAGGTGGAAAGGACGCCGCTCGTCAGCTACTCCCAGTCGACCTCGGCGCCCCACTGGTCGGGGCGATAGCCGACCTCGGCTCGGTCGTGGCGATGACCGAGCAAACCGTCGAGCAGCCGAAGCGTGAGGGGGTTGTCGTCGCGATGTAGATGGGTCGTGGTCACGTCGTCTCCTTGGAGCTGCGGCGATGCCGATACCCCGGATTGCCCCGGCGATGACGGTCCTCGGGCCGGGGGCTGTGGGTCAGGTCGAAGGCGGTAGTTCGGGCAGCGTCCCTCGTGGCGGCCGCCGCCGCAGAACGGGCAGGGTCCGGCCCGGTCGTCGCCGCTCGCCCC
>JAJZWW010000518.1 GCA_021846485.1 Actinomycetes bacterium | reverse complement strand
CGACCTCGGAGGGATGACCATGCCCACGCCAACCCGGCCCAGACGCCGACCGACATTCGGCCAGCTCGCAGAAGGGCTCGGCGCACTCGCCGTGCTCGCTACCGGACTCGTCGGCATTCCGGCCGTTCTCGCCGGCACCGTCGGCTGGCCGCTCCCGCACCATGTCCCCACGGTCAGCCAGGTCGAAGGCGCCTTCCGGGCGCCGATCCCCGACTCGTTCTGGCCGCACTTCTTCGCCTGCCTCGGCTGGCTCGCCTGGGCGTACTTCGCCATCTCCGTCGTGGCCAATGTGGCCGTCCACCTCCGTGGGCGCAGGGGCGGTCGGCACCCACGGCACGGCTCCTCGGGAGCGATCGCCGCGCTCATCACCGCCGTGATCGTGCTCAGCCAGTTCCGTGTCTCGCCGACAGCCAATGCGGTCATCTCTGCACCGGTCGTGCAGCTCGTCGCCGATACGACGGCGGGCACTGCTCCACCGCTCGCCGTCCAGCAACCCGCCGTCGTCACCCACACCGTGGTAGGCGGCGACACCCTCTGGGACATCGCTGTCACCTACTACGGCGACGGCGAGAAGTGGCAGGCCATCTACCAGGCCAACCTCGGGGTACGGCAGCCCGGCGGTGGAATGCTCACCGACTCGCATTGGATCTATCCGGGCTGGACCCTCACGATCCCCGACGTCGCCCCGGCCGTGCCGGTGGCGCCCGCCGCTCCGGCCGAGCACCCGAACCCGCCCGCACTGGTGCCGGCATCGGCACGGGCAACCCACACTACGAACGGCATCAGCCACCAGACCGTTGCTCAGCCAACGCCAGCAGCACGAACGTCGGGAGTCCCGAGGTCTGAGGTCGACCCGATCCCCGCCGCCCGCCTCCGTCACATCGACCCCCCGGCCCCCGTGCCGGCGCCGACCGTGCACATCCCACCTGCCGCACAGCACCACGGGGTTGTTGCCCACGACCCGGTAGGCACACAGAAGGCTGGCAATGCGGCTCACTCGTCTGCAGCCGCCCACGGCGACGACATCGGGACCCTCGCCATCGGTGCCGGGGTTTTCGGCCTAGCGGCCATCGGACTGGTCGGCGCCCTCGACCGCCGACGGCGACGCCAGACCATCCGACGCGCCCCCGGAAGACGTATCCCCCTGCCCGCACAGCACAGCCCGCTCGCCGATCTCGAGCTCCAGCTCCGCCAGTATGCCCGGGCCGATGGCCTGCGCTGGCTCACCCGCCTCGGCGACCTCCTCGCCTTTGCTGCCGACCGGGCGGGCACGGCTCGGCCCGACGTTTTCGGTGTCCACGTCCGCCCTCACGGACTCGACATCCTCGTCGCGGATGGAGCCGGTGACCCTCCCGCACCATTCGAGAGTCGGGCCGGGGAACCAGATATCTGGTACTTACCAGTCACCGCCGACCCGAGCGTCCTCGACGACACCGTCGTGGCAGAACCGGTTCCCCTCACCTTGTTCAGCGTCGGCCATGGCGCAGACGGCACCGTCCTCGTGAACCTCCAGCACTACCGCAGCGTCCACATCGACGTGGATACCGAAGACGTGCCCGGCACCCTCGCCGCCATCGGCACGGAACTCGCCAGCGCGACCGGTGGCGAAGCAACGACCGTGTTGGCGGTCGGGTTCGGCCACGGCGTGATCGACCGCCTCGACAGCGGAATCGTCACCGACGCCCTCGAAAGCGCCCTCGCACATCCCCGAACGGAGGGGACCACCATCATTCTGGCGGACGCCGCTGTCCTTGCTGATACCACGGTACTCACCGGGCGGCACGGCGACCTTGCCGCCGGCACGGCAACCCTGCGGATGGTCACCGCCGGTCCGACCCCGCCTGGTGGTGTCGACCTCGTGATCGACCCGGCGAATCCGGCCTTCGACGCCCACCACCTCGACCCGGTGGACCCGGCATTCGTCTGCGACGAGACCTTCGCCCACGTCGAAGCCCTTCTCGACCTGGCCGAGGCCCCTGTAGAGACAGGGACTGAGGAAGAGCCATACCGGCTGTTCGACGTGCCGCCCATGCCGCTTGGCCCTGCAACGGCCGGCCCGGTGATCCTCGGGCTTCTCGGAGAACCCACCATTGCCCTACGGGACGGCGAAGCCCGAGACCTCATCGATGCGATCACCCCCACCGCGGAGAGGAGGGCCCGGCGGGTAGCCGAGCTGCTCGTGTACCTCGCCGCCCACGACGGGACCGCGACCAGAGGCCAGTGGCTCACCGACGTCTCCCCCGAGAAGGCCCTCTCCGACGGCTACATCCGCAACCTCGTTCTCCTCACCCGCCGATCGCTCGAAGCGGTCACCGGCATTCCCGATCTCCTCGCGTATGACCGAGGGACGCAGCGGCTCACCCTCGCGGAAGCCATCCGCTGCGACTGGACCATGTTCCGCTCCCTCTCGGCGAGCGGCGAGCCCGAAGGGCTCCGCGCCGCACTGTCGCTCGTGCGGGGGCTCCCCTTCGGATGCAATCCCGAGGCGTGGACATCGGCCAGCGGCATCTCCTACGCCCTCGTCGGCGACATCACCGACGCCGCTGCCAGCCTCGGGGAACACGCCCTGTCGGTGGGCGACCGCCGCCTCGCCGGATGGGCCGCCCGCCAGGGCCAGCTCGCCAGCCGCTACGAACAGTGCCTCTGGCGCGTCCTCCTCCGGGCCGCCGACGACAGTGCTGAG
>JAJZWW010000517.1 GCA_021846485.1 Actinomycetes bacterium | reverse complement strand
ACCCTCCTCGGCCACACCCTCCTCGCCACCCCGAACGTCACGGCCCAGAGCCGGGTCGGCCAGCTGTGGCGGATGGCCGAAGGGATCGCCGACGCGTTCTTGGTGCTCTTCGTCTTGGCCGGCGGGGCGATCGTCATGGGACATGAGACCCTCCAGACCCGCACCGCCCTTCGCGACGTCCTCCCCCGCATCGTGGTCGCCGCCGTCGCGGTGAACGCCAGCCTGGGCCTGGCCGGCCTTGCCATCACCACCGCCGACGCGCTGTCAGGGGCGCTGCTCGGCCAGGGCGTCGACGCCGCCAACGCCGCGGTGGTGCTGCGCCAGCTGGTCCTCGGCTCGCTCGCCTCAGGCGGGATCTTCGTCGTGGTCTTGGGCGGGGTGGTCGCCGTGCTCGCGGTCGTGCTGCTCGCCACCTACGTGGTGCGCCTCGCGCTCGTCATCCTGCTCGTGGTCGCCGCCCCGATCTGCCTCGTCTGCCACGCCCTCCCCCAGACCGAGGGCCTCGCCAAGCTGTGGTGGCGGGCCTTCTCGGGCACGCTCGCCGTCCAGGTCGCCCAGTCGCTGGTGCTGATCACCGCGCTGCGGGTGTTCCTCGCCTCGGGCGGGCCGGCCAACCTGGGGATCGCCTCTGTCGGCGGGGTCGTCGACCTGCTCGTCTCGGCGTGTCTGTGCTGGGTGCTCGTCAAGATCCCCGGCTGGGTGAGCCGGGTCGTGTTCTCCGGGTCCCGGGGCCGCGGCGGGATCGGCCGGGTCGTGCGCGACGTGATCATCTACAAGGGCGCCAAGGCCCTCGCCGCGGGGGTCGGGCTGTGAGCCCCGCCGCCGGACGCCGGCAACCCACCGAGGACACCGGCCGGGTGCGGATCCCCGCCGACGTCGACCGGCCCGACAAGCTCCTGGCGGGCCTCACCGCCCGCCAGCTCGCCATCCTCGCCGTCGCCGCGGTCGCCCTGTGGGCCGGGTACGCCGCCACCCGGCATCTCGTGCCGCCCGTCGCCTACGGCGCGGCCGCCATCCCGGTCGCAGCGCTCGCAGCCCTCCTCGCCCTCGGGCGCATGGAAGGCGTCCCCGCCGATCGCTGGGTGCTCGCGGCGTGGCGCCAACACCGCTCGCCCCGCCGGCTCGTCCCCGCACCTGACGGCGTCCCACCCGCACCAGGATTCCTTGCCAAGGCGGCCGGGGCCCATCCGCCGGCGCTGCCCGCGCCGCTGCGCCTCCCCCTCGCCGGGATCGACGCCAGCGGCGTGGTCGACCTCGGGCCCGACGGCCTGGCGGTGATCTGCCGGGCGAGCGCGGTCACCTTCGGCCTTCGCACCCCCGCCGAGCAGGAGGCGCTGGTCGCAGGGTTCGCCCGGTTCTTGAGCTCCCTCGCAGAACCCGTCCAGGTCCTCGTGCGGGCCGAGCGCCTCGACGTCCGCCCCGCCATCTGTGCGCTGCTCGACGCGGCGCCGGGCCTGCCGCACGTCGCGCTGGAGCGGGCAGCCCGCGACCACGCTGCGTTCCTCGCCGATCTCGCCGCCAGCCGGGCGCTGTTGCGCCGGGAGGTGCTCGTCGTGCTCCGCCAGCCGGCCGGCCAGGCCAGCGCCGGCGGGGATAGGTCCGGGCGTCTCCTGCGCCGGGCCGCCGAGGCGGCGGCCGCCCTGGCGGCGGCGGGGGTCAGCCTCTCGGTCCTCGACGGCGCGGCCGCGGCCAGCGTCCTCGGGCGCTGCCTCGACCCGGCCGCCCCTCCCCGGCCCGGAGGTCTCCCCGGCGCCGCTGACGGCGAGCCGGTCACCCTCGCACGTCACCTCGCCCTGCTCGAGCCGGCCGGCAGCCCCAGACAGGAAGGAGCCACCCGATGACCAAGCTGCTCGCCCGCATCCCCCGCCCGGCTGCCAAGCCGGCCGTGGCGTTCGGGCCCGACTCGGTCGAGGTCCGCCCCCGGGCGCTTCGCGTCGGGGACGGCTGGTGCCGGAGCTTCGCCGTCACCGGCTACCCCCGGGAGGTCGGGCGGGGCTGGCTGGAGCCGCTGTGCGCCCACCCCGGCCGCCTCGACGTCGCCGTGCACATAGAGCCGGTCCCCGCCGAGGTGGCGGCCGAGCGCCTCCGGCGCCAGCTCGCCCGCCTGGAGTCGAACCGGCGCGCCGATGCGGCCAAGGGCCGTCTCGCCGACCCCGATGTCGAGGTCGCCGCCGAGGACGCCCGAGAGCTCGCCGCCGGACTGGCCCGCGGCGAGCAAAAGCTGTTCCGGGTCGGCCTCGTCCTCACCGTCCACGCCGCAGACGAGAAGACCTTGGAGGCTGAGTGCGCCCGGGTGCGGGCCCTGTGCGCGTCGATGCTCCTCGACGCCCGGCCGGCCACCTGGCGCACCTTGGCGGGCTGGGCGTCCACGCTGCCCTTCGGGGTCGACGCCCTCGGCCAGAGCCGGGCGTTCGACACCGACGCGCTCGCCGCCAGCTTCCCCTTCGCTTCCGCCGAGCTGTCGGCCACGACCGGCGTCCTCTACGGCACGACCGCGTCGGGCACCGGGCTCGTCAGCTGGGACCGCTTCGCGATGGACAACCACAACTCGGTCATCCTGGCGCGCTCGGGCGCGGGCAAGTCCTATCTCGCCAAGCTCGAAGCGCTGCGCTCCCTCTACCAAGGGATCGAGATCGCGGTCGTCGACCCCGAAGACGAGTACCGGCGCCTCGCCGAGACCGTCGGCGGCG
>JAJZWW010000516.1 GCA_021846485.1 Actinomycetes bacterium | reverse complement strand
CGGCAGTGGACCTCGGTCTTCCCCCGATCGTCAGCCGCCTTGCCGAGGAACTACGGGGGATGCTGCTCGTCACCGGCCCCACCGGCTCGGGCAAGACCACGACCCTGGCGGCGATGATCGACCACATCAACCAGACTCGGGCCGCCAACATCATCACCATCGAGGACCCGATCGAGATCCTCCACCCTGACAAGCGCTCCATCGTCTGCCAGAGGGAGATCGGCAACGACACCCGCGACTACGGCCAGGCGATGCGCCGGGTGTTGCGCCAGGACCCCGACGTCATCCTGATCGGCGAGATGCGCGATACCGAGACGGTAGGAGCAGCCCTCACCGCCGCAGAGACCGGTCACCTGGTGCTGTCCACCCTGCACACCACCAACGCCACCGAGACGATAAACCGGATCGTCGACTTCTTCCCGCCTTTCCAGCAGCACCAGGTGCGGATGACCCTCGCCAGCGTCCTGCGCGGCGTGGTGAGCCAGCGCCTCGTACCCCGCGCCGACGGCGAGGGACGGGTCCCGGCGATCGAGGCGATGGTGGTCACCGGCACGATCGCCGACCGCATCATCGACCCCGGCCCCCACAGCGAGAGTGTCGAGGACCTGATCGCAGACGGCGAGTACCACGGCATGCAAACCTTCGACCAGAGCTTGTTCCACCTCTACAAGAGTGGGCTGGTCACCCTACGCGCCGCTCTCGGAGCAGCCACCAACCCCCACGACTTCCGTCTGGCCCTGCAGAACGCCGGCCTCCTGGCGAGCGCCTGACCAGGCTGCTCCGGGAACTGCGCCGTCGGCGCAGTCCACAGCCGGCCCGAACCGCCACCTGCCGGTATCGTGGACCGCCGTGATCCCCGACCGCTTCCGCCCCCTGGTCGAGGAGACCGAGCCGATCGCCGCCCGTTTCGACGCGGCCGGCAAGAAGCTCTACCTGGTCGGCGGCGTGGTCCGCGACGCGCTCCTCGGGGACCTCGACCCGCTCGGGGACCTGGACTTCACGACCGACGCAACGCCCGACGAGATCGAGCGCATCGTCTCCCCGCTGGCCGACGCGCTCTGGACCCAGGGAAGGCGTTTCGGAACCATCGGGCTCCAGGTGGGGGATCGGAAGATGGAGATCACCACCCACCGGGCCGAGTCGTACCACCCCGACTCCCGCAATCCCGAAGTGGCCTTCGCCGGCGCCGTGGAAACCGACCTGTCCCGGCGGGACTTCACCATCAACTCCATGGCTCTGAGCCTTCCGGGGTTGGTCCTCGTCGACCCCTTCGACGGGACGGCCGACCTTGCCGCACGCCGGCTGCGCACCCCACTCGATCCGGAGGTGTCCTTCGCTGACGACCCCTTGAGAATGCTCCGAGCCGCTCGCTTCGTGGCCCGCTTCGGGCTCACCCCGGACCCTGCGCTCGTCGACGGGGTGGTCACCCTGCGGAGCCGGCTGGACATCGTCTCCGACGAGCGCATCCGCGACGAGCTCAGCAAGCTGGTCGTCGTAGCCTGTCCCGGCGAGGGACTGTGGTTCCTCGTTCGCACCGGGCTCGCCGAAGAGTTCCTCCCCGAGCTGCCTGCACTGGCCCTCGAGCAAGACCCCGTCCACCGTCACAAGGACGTCCTTGCGCACACCATCGCCGTGGTCGATAAGACTTCCCCGGACCGGATCCTCCGCCTCGCGGCGCTGTTCCACGACATCGGCAAGCCCAAGACCCGCTCGTTCGGACCCCGGGGGACTGTGTCGTTCCACCATCACGAGGTGGTGGGAGCCCGGATGACCAGGGACCGCTTGAGGGTCCTTCGTTACCCCAACGAGGACATCGACACGATCAGCCGGCTGGTGGAGCTCCACCTGCGCTTCCACACCTACCGCATGGGCTGGACCGACAGCGCCGTCAGACGCTACGTGCGCGACGCCGGCCCCCTGCTCGACCGCCTGAACGAGCTGACCCGCTGCGACTGCACCACCCGCAACGCGGCCAAGGCCGCGGCGCTCTCCCGGCGGATGGACGAGCTCGAAGCCCGTATAGTCGAGATCAGACAGCGTGAGGGGGTCGCAGCGATACGCCCCGACCTCGACGGCGTAGCGGTCATGGCCCGCCTCGGGGTCCACCCCAGTCCGGTCGTGGGAGAAGCCCTCGCCTTCCTGTTGGAGCTGCGACTCGAGGAAGGTCCGCTCGGAGAGGAGGAGGCCGGGCGTCGCCTCGACGCCTGGTGGGCCGATCGGCAGTCGCCGGATGACACCTGACGTGGGAGCGCAGCGACAGGGGGGCGGCGTGGTTGGGGCACCCGCCGCGGATCCGGTCCCCCCGCCACTCGGGACGTCATGACCGACCCTTACGTACCAAGGAGAAACTTCTCGGTAGCCCCGGCTGGGCCGCCACCCGCACCCCGATCCTGAGCTCGCGCTCGCCCTGAGGCTCAGCTGCCCTCCTTGCGGGCCCGCACGATCAGCATCCTCGGCACCACGGCCGCGGCGGGCTGCCACAAGCCGCTGCGAGGTACCCCGACCGGGGGTTCGGGCTCGACGACGTGCTCGACCCGGTAGCTGGCCCTCACCAGGCCGGTGAGCAGGCTCGACAAGTCGTGGGGGTGCTCGGCTACGCCCTCCCCACCGACCGGCGGCGGCAGAGGCGAGCGGTCGAAGTAAGAGCGTCGCACCACCGGGGGATCGGCGGGACCGCCAGCCACCATGTGCCAGGCGGGGTGAGCC
>JAJZWW010000515.1 GCA_021846485.1 Actinomycetes bacterium | reverse complement strand
GACCCGCAGCCTCGACGGGGCCACCATGGCCGGGGTGGTGGAGGCCGACGCGACCATGGGCGGCGGGCGCGTCCTCGGCTACCGGTCGGCAACGACGACCCGTTCGTCCCCCCTCGGACCGGCAGGGACGCAGCTGCGGGGTCACGAATTCCACTACTCGGCCACCGATCCAGACGGCGACGCACTGGTGCTGGCCGGCCGGCACGGCGTGACGACCGGCGGGTTCGCGTCCCCACACCTGCTCGCCTCCTACCTGCACCTGCACCTCGCGGCCTACCCGAGCATCGCCGAGGCGTTCGTGTCGGCAGCGGCCCGGTCCCCGCTCGCCGTGCCCGCCAGCACCGGCCGTGGTGCCCGATGAGCCGATGACGGCCGCGGGGATCGGCTCGCCCCATCACGGCGGGGCACCGATCGCCGTGGTCGGCCTCCACGGCGGCCACGTCTACGGTCCCGATGCCCTCGACGCCCTGGCCGGCGCCGACGTCGTCGTCGGCTCGCCCCGCCAGCTCTCCTCGACGGCGTCGCTGCGCTCTCCCGGCGCCGAAACCGTGGTCCTCGCGGGCCCCTTGGACCCGCTCTTTGGCCGCGTGGCGGACGCGTCGCGAGACGGCCGGGCGGTCTGCGTCCTGGCCTCGGGCGACCCAGGCTTCTTCGGCATCGTCAGGACGTTGGCCGCGCGGGTGGGCAGCGCGCTGCTTCGGGTGCACCCGGCGCCCAGCGCGGTCTCCCTCGCGTTCGCCCGACTGGGTCTCAGCTGGGACGACGCGGCCGTCGTCTCCGCGCACGGCCGTCTGCTCGGCGACGCCGTGCGCGCGGTGCGATCGTCGTCGCAGCCCTCGGTCGCCGTCCTCACCTCCCCGGACAGCCCGCCCCAGGTCGTGGCAGCGGCGCTGATCGCCGCCGGCGAGCCGACCGGATGCGAGGCGGCCGCCGCGGTCGCGTCGCGCCTGGGGGAGCCGGACGAGGTCGTGACCGTCTCCGACCTGGCGGCCATCGCCGGGGGAAGCTTCGACCCGATGTCCGTCCTGGTCCTGACCGGCCGGGCTCGACGCCCGGCGGGCCCCAGCCTGGCGTGGGGGCTGGCGGAGGCCGAATTCGACCACCGGGAGGGGATGATCACCAAAGCCGAGGTGCGCGCCGTCGCGCTCGGAAAGCTCGATCTGCCGCCGTGCGGGGTGCTGTGGGACGTCGGGGCGGGCAGCGGATCGGTGGGGATCGAGTGCGGCCGGCTCCGGCCCGGCCTCGACATCTTCGCCGTCGAGCGTGACCCCGCCCAGGCGACCCGGATCCGTTCCAACGCCGCCCGCCACCGCGTCAGCCTCACCGTGACCGAGGGCGCGGCGCCCGACGCATTGGTCGGACTGCCCGACCCCGACCGCGTCTTCGTGGGCGGCGGGGGGCCCGAGGTCCTCGACGCGGCCATCGGTCGGCTGCGACCCGGCGGCGTCGTGGTCGCCGCGTACGCGATCGTCGACCGGGCGCTCAAGGCTGCGGCCATGCTCGGCAACGTGGTCGAGCTGTCGGTCAGCCGAGGCGTGTCGACGGACGGCCTGGGTGTCCGCCTGCGCTCGGAGAACCCGGTGTTCGTCTGCTGGGGACCAGACGGCGGGGCCGGCGCGTGACGGCGGTCGCCACCGCCAGGGCCACCCGATGACCAGCGTCAAGGTGATCGGCGTCGGCATGGGCGAGCCCGATCATCTCAGCGCGCGGGCGGTGGCGGCGCTCAACAGCGTCGACGTCTTCTTCGTCCTCGACAAGGGGTCCCCGGCCGACGAGCTCGCCGCCGTTCGGCACGACCTGTGCCGGCGCGTCATCACCTCCCACCCCTACCGGTTCGTGCAGGTCCGAGATCCCCGCCGGGATCGCGGCGCCGACGACTACGTCCAGGCGGTTGTCGACTGGACCGCGGCCCGGGCGGGCGCGCTGGGTGAGGCGCTCAGGACCGAGCTCGGCCACGACGACTGTGCAGGGCTCTTGGTATGGGGCGACCCGGCCTTCTACGACGGGACCCTGCGAGTCCTCGACGCGCTCCGCGAACCGGTGGACGTCGAGGTGATCCCCGGCCTGAGCAGCATCCAGATGCTGGCGGCCGCCCATCGGATCTCCCTGACCCGAGTCGGCCAGCCCCTGGCGGTGACCACCGGGCGGCGCCTGGCGGCCAGCGGCTTTCCGCCCGGGTGCGACGACGTCGTGGTCATGCTCGACAAGGACTGCGCCTTCCGCCACGTGGACCCCGCGGGGGTGACCATCTACTGGGGCGCTCACCTCGGCACCAGCCACCAAGTCCTGATCGCGGGCGAGCTGGCCGCCGTCGCCGAGCAGATCGTGACGGTGCGATCCGCGGCACGGGCGCGCCGAGGATGGGTGATGGACACCTACCTCCTGCGTCGCGGCAGGTAGCCGGCACGCTCGGCGAACGCAGGGAGGATGTCAGCGCACCTGATCGGGCTCGTGCACGAACGGGTTGACCACGACCGTCCCTCCCAGGTCCTGGCCGTCTTGGAGGTCATCGGTCAGCAGGTGCGCACACCCGGTCTGCCTGGCAGCGGCGACGACGAGCGAGTCCCAGAACGAGAGTAGAGCACCTGGGTGCTCAGCCGGCCCGATCGGCGCCTCCAGAGCTCGTCGACCCAGGCGCTGGCGCGGCGGCGCTGCTTCTCGACTTCCGACGAGTCCCGTGCGTACACGAGGACATTGGTGTCAACG
>JAJZWW010000514.1 GCA_021846485.1 Actinomycetes bacterium | reverse complement strand
CCGCCGCTTGGTCGGGGGGTCAGTGCAGGCAGAACTCGTTGCGCTCCGGGTCGGCCATGACCGCCCAGCGGTGGCCGGAATGGCTGTTGGGCTCGACCAGCGCCGCGCCCGAAGCCTCCAGCCGCTGGACCTCCTCGTCGAGGCGGTCGGCGTCGACGGGTACGTCGAGGTGCACCCGGTTCTTGGCCGCTTTCGGCTCCGGCACGCGCTGGAAGAACAACCGGGGGCCGCGTCCCTCCGGGTCGCTGGCCGCGACGGCGTCGGCGAAGAACAATGTCCCCTCGACGCGTACCACGTCGGCCTCTGCGATCACCCCGTCCGCCAGAAGACCGGCGACCAAGTCCTGTCCGTCCTCGATCCGATAGCCGAGGCGGCCAGCCCACCAGCGAGCCAGGCCGTGGGGATCGGCAGCGTCGAAGGTCACCTGCACGCCGCGAGCCACCCCGACATCATGGCCCAAGGTCCCACATCACCGCCCTTCGGGACGGCGAGCGCCACCACCGGTCGCGAGTGTCAGTCAGCGATCGGTCAGCGGCACATCGCAGCGGCCGGAAATGCCGCTTTGGAGGCTTCCCAGGTCAGTCAGACTTGGGGATCATGACGGGCGAGCTCGTGCAGTGGGTGCAGGCGGGGTTGGCCGATCCGCCAGCGTGGGCCTCAGCAGCGATGGCTGCTCTCACGTACCGCTGCGCCCGCAACCGCAAACGGGTGGCTGGAGCTTTTGGAGGGGGCCGGGGTGACACCTGACACCGGCACAGCTCGAGGCCGTGTTGCGGGAGCGGCCGAAGACGGCGGAGCTGTTCTTCACCGTTATGCGCATCGCCGAGGAGACTGCGCAAGAGCAACGGCAGCGTGCGTTGGTTGCGCTCGTTGTAGCGGGCGTGCACACCGATAGCGACGAGGTTGACGAGTTGCTGGTGCTGCGGCGTGCGGTGGAACGCCTCGACGACCCGCACTTCCGACTGCTCCTCCTCCTCGAGGCCCACCCGACCACCCCAGTGTCACCCGAAGGCGGGTTTGTCGGCGTCAGCGACGCCTACTTGCTCGAGCTGTGGCCGGCCGCCGGCAACATGATCGTTCCGCTGCGGCTCGCCCTTGAGCGTGAAGGCCTGATCCGTAACGTTCTTCAGCCGGGCCGATGGGCACCGTCGGCCGTGGCCGGCGACTCCTGGCTGCTCACTGACTTCGGCATGTCGCTGCTCGGCTACTACCGAGCGCTGGGCGGTCGGCTCCCCTGACCAAGCGGTCGCCGGAGCGCCAACATGTCCTCGTCGTCGGGGCGAGCGGATCGAACCACGCCTGCGGGCCATCACGACAATTCCGCCTCCGAACCCTCGTCCGCAGATGGATCCGGCTACGGGCATGAGTGGGCTCGGTGGCGGTCGCTGGCCGGGTTGTCGCGTACAGGCCTGACATGCTGGGCCAGGTGGAGCTGCGTCCCGACTACCCGTTGATCACGCGCCGCCTGCGACTGCGGCCCTTGTCGGCCGCTGACACCGAGGATCTGGTGGCCTACCGGTCCCGGGAGGACGTCTGCCGCTACGTGCCCTTCGAGCCGATGGACGCGGCCGGGGTCGCCGAGAAGCTTGACAGCGGGTGGTCCCGACAGGCGATCGCGTCCGAAGGTGAGGCCGTGACGCTCGGGGTCGAGCTGGACGGAACCGGGCGGCAGATCGGAGACGTGATGCTGTTCTTCGCCAGCGCCGAGCACCGCGGGGGTGAGATCGGATGGGTGCTCCGTCCCGGCCACTCCGGCCACGGCTACGCGACGGAGGCTTCGCACGCCGTGCTGCACCTGGCCTTCGACCAGCTCGGCCTGCACCGGGTGATCGCCAGGGTGGACGCCCGCAACGACGCCTCGCTGCGCCTCGGGAAACGGCTGGGGATGCGCCGTGAGGCGCATCTGGTCAGCAACGAATGGTTCAAGGGCGCCTGGAGCGACGAGATCGACCTGGCCCTCTTGGACAGCGAGTGGGCCGCCCAGCACGCCGAGGGCCAACGCCCTTGCTCGTGGTCACTGGCCTCCCCCTCCTTGGAACCTCCCCGACAGAGGATCGGCGAGCGGAACGCCACGGTGACGGTCGTGGGCCACAATGGACACATGCCTCACCAGCTTGCCCAGGTCAACATCGCTCGACTGGTTGCCCCGCTGGATGACCCGCAGCTCGCGGACTTCGTTGCCGCCCTCGACCCGGTGAACGCCGCGGCTGACGCCATGCCCGGGTTCGTCTGGCGCCTGCAGACCGAGGAAGGCAACGCCACCAGCGTGCGGGCCTTCGACTGGGACGTGGCCGGTAGTGCAGGAGTGATCGTCAACATGTCGGTTTGGGCCAGCGTCGAGGACCTGGCTGCCTTCGTGTACGGCGAGCTGCATCGCCAAGTGCTACGGCGCCGGCGCGAGTGGTTCCGTCGGATGAACGAGGCCTACATGGCCTGCTGGTGGGTGCCCAGCGGGCACCGGCCCAGTACCGATGAGGCCGAAGAGCGCCTCCGCTACCTCCGTGACCACGGACCCACGCCACATGCCTTCACCCTCCGCCGCCACTACCCATCCCCGACCACCGGCGGTGCCGGACAGGCGGTGCACGGCGCGGAGGAGTGGCTCTGCCCCGCTTGACGATCGTCCATCGGGACTCACGGAGTCGTCTGCCATGGCAAGCGTGCCAGTACTGAACATCGACTACGACCAGGCGGTCAGCGACCTCGC
>JAJZWW010000513.1 GCA_021846485.1 Actinomycetes bacterium | reverse complement strand
GGCCTTCACCCGCCCGGCCCCCGGGCCTTCACCCGCCCGGCCCCCGGGCCCCGGGCCGACCGGCACCTTGTCGGGCTGGGCCATCGCCAGCATGGCCGCCCGGCTCTGGGGGAGCACGAACCCCGAGGCGATCGCCTCGTCTGTCGCCTTGGCGTACGCGCGCAGGTACACGGCCCGCGACGGGTAGAGCCTGGCCAGCGTGCTGGTCGGGATGGGCGTCGTCGACCCGGCCAGCAGGCAGGCGATCGACCCTCCCGGGGAGGCGTGCCCCGACAGCACCTCGGTCGGCACTTCGACGGGAGGGGTGCGGATGCCGCCCTCGACGATGCCGAGCGAGCTGCGCACGTACTTTCCGTTGCGGGTCACGAACCGGGGGGCGTGGGGTGGCGGTGGCCCGCCGTCGGCCCACCGGGTGAGCTGCACGAGTGCCGCCTCCACCACGAAGTGGTCGGGCCCGGCGTTCACCGGCGTCGTGCACCCGAACAGCTTCGCCACCGATCCCAGTTGGTACACGTCGACGTGGGACGTTCCCGCCACCTCCCATGTCCGGATCCGGTCGGTGTCGGGCTGGCTCGCCGGCAGGTAGTCAAGCAGCCCGGCTACGTCGGACTCGGTCTCGACCATCAGCACCGGGGCGTGCAGGTCGGTGCGGATGCGCACCGGCGGCCCGCCGATCGTCTGGGCGATGTTGATCCCCTTGCCGGCCTGGCCGAGCGGCGCGGCGCCCCCGCCTCGGCTGTGCACCAAGAAGCCGTCGTACTCGTGCTCGAGCGGTTGCACCCCGTCGATGTAGGTGGTGAGCATGATCGCCGACTGGGACTCACCGGCGGCCAGCAGCACCTTGGGGTGCAGCGGCCCGAGCGGGTCGACGCCCCGGGGGTGACGGAGCAACCGCCCGACCTGGGTGAAGATGTCGTAGGAGAAGGCGTCGCCGGGGTGGTGGAGCTTTCCGTAGCGGGCGGGGTCCTCGGCCACGATCCCCTTGCCGGCCCCGCCGAGGGAGCTCACCGGCGTCGAGACCGCCACCGGGCCGCCCTCGATGCCGATGTACTGCGCGGACACCCCGACCCACGCGTAGCCCGCCCGGACGAGCTCGTTGCGGAGGTAGGTGTACTCGGGGGCGGCGTCCAGCCCGCCCGACACGTTGAGCCACTCGACCACCACCACGCCGTTGAACGCCGACGGCGACCTGGGCCGGCGCACGACGATGCGCGTCTCGTAGGACGCGCTCGGCCCCGGGGCCAGGTGGAACCGCCCGTTCGAGCCGAGCGCGCCCACCGCCCGGTAGGAGACGGCCGTGCCCGTCACCGAGAGCTCGTCTTGTACCCAGCTCGACGGCAGCGGGGGCAGCGTCGCTGCCGAGGCGAGGTCGATCCCGTTCCCGCCGGTGAGCGGCGCCGCGACCGGCACCGGGCCGGGCGCCGGAGCCACTCGGCCGTTGGCCGACGGACCGGGGAGCCCGGCCAGGCCCGCCTTCGAGGCCGACAGCCCGGCCGTGCTCGAGGAGGACGCTGTTCCCGCCGACGAGCACCCCGCCGCCGCGAGTGCCACGACCACCAACCCGGCCACCACCGCCGACGTCCTCCGCATGTCACGTCCCCCTCCGCCGCCGTCCGTCGTCGCCGGCGTCCGAGACGCTACGCGACCGGGCAGACCTCCGCCGAAGCTCCGCCCGGCACCCCGCAGCGACCTGGGACCGGCCACGCTCCGCCGACTCGACCCCGGGCGCCTCGGGTCAACTAGCGTGCATCCGGCATGGTGCTCTCCGACCGCTCCATCCGCGAGGCGCTCGACGCTGGACGCATCGTCATCGACCCCCTGGGCGAGGGCTGCGTCCAGCCGTCCTCGGTCGACCTCCACGTCGACCGCTACTTCCGTGTCTTCCGCAACCACACGAGCCGCGTCATCGACGTCCGCGAGGACCAGGAGGACCTGACCGAGCTGGTCGAGATCCCCGAGGACACCGCCCTCATCCTCCACCCCGGCGAGTTCGTTCTCGGCTCGACCATGGAGCGGGTCGGCCTCCCCGACGACCTGGTCGCCCGGCTCGAGGGCAAGTCCTCCCTCGGCCGCCTTGGCCTGCTCATCCACTCGACGGCCGGCTTCGTGGACGCCGGCTGGGACGGCCACCTGACCCTCGAGCTCTCCAACGTGGCCACCCTGCCCATCACCGTCTACCCGGGCATGAAGATCGGCCAGATCAGCTTCCTGCAGATGACGACCGCCGCCGAGCGCCCCTACGGTTCGGCTGGGCTCGGGTCCAAGTACCAGGGCCAGTGGGGCCCCACCCCCAGCCGCTACGCCGACAACTTCCGCTCGTGAGCCACCCGCCGGCCCCCGTTCTCGTGCCGCGCGCCCCGGTCGACACGGGTGCCTCGACCGACCTGCCACAATTGCGCCCGACGCTGCCCCGACCCACGACGCCGCGCCCCCCGGTGCGGTAACCCCAGGAGGAAGTCAGTGCCCCTCAGACTCGGCATCGGCCTCGGCGTGACCGCCGTCATGTTCGCCATCGCCGGCCGGCGTTTCTTCTGGCTGTTCCGCCTCATCGCGGCGGGCCAGCCCGCCCCCGATCGCTTCAAGGACCTCGGCAAGCGGGTCAAGGCCGAAGTGGTCGAGGTGGGCGGCCAGCGCAAGCTCTTGAAGTGGACCGTCCCCGGTGCGGCGCACGCCATGACCTTCTGGGGCTTCACGATCCTGCTGCTCACCAT
>JAJZWW010000512.1 GCA_021846485.1 Actinomycetes bacterium | reverse complement strand
CGGACAGGTAGATCTTGCCGTGGTCGACCACCGGCGTCTCGGCCGCCCCCCCCGGCAGCCCGCTCGACGCGTTGGCGAACTCAGCACTCTCGGCATCGACCACCACCACGTCCGGCAACCCGCCGTAGGGCAACAGCCCGCTCCCCGAGCTGCGACGGGACTCCGGGGTGAGCGTCTCGAACAGCAGCACCGCGGCGTCAACCGCCTTGGTCGACATCGACGACAGGCGCAGCCCACAGATGGCCCGGGAGAACAGGTCCATGGCGATCGTCAGCTCCAGGCGCACCCAGCGCAGCGTGAGAGGCTCCATGGCGAACACGTCGAGCGGGGTGGTGTCCAACAGCAGGTACTCGCCCGGCCGGGTCGCCCGCAGCCGGCCATAGACGCCCGAAGGACGCGCGGCGATCGACCGCTTCTGCTTCGTCGCCCCCACGAAGGCGTTGCTGCCCCTGGTCAACTCGGCCAGGGCGACCCGTGCCTTCTTCGGCCCAGGAACTGGCACCACGCCGGGGCCGTGCTCGGCCTCCAGCCTGGCCGCGACCCGCTCCAGCAGCAACTGCTTGGTCGGGCGCGACGCGTCGACATGCTCAGCCAGCACCGTGCGGCACATCTCCACCCAACGGGCATCGACCCGGGCGAGCGGATCGGCCCGACGGGCGCTTCGACGGCCAACAAGCCCGACCGGACCGGCCTCGCGCACGGCCGCCACCCACCGTTCCAGCGTGCGCACGGGTACCCCGACCTCGGCCGACTTGGTCTTGTAGCGATCGGCGAGCAACAGCGACGGGTCGTAACCGGGGCGGGGCTCGCCCGGCTCGGCCAGCTCCGCGCTGCCGGAGCGATACCCAGTCGACACCTCCCGGACATGACCGAGCCGCTCGGTCAACTGCGTCGCTTCGACCTCGCTCAGGTCATCGAGGACAGAGCCCATCGGTGGCGGCACGGCCTCGTTCCCGCCGATCACCCGGGTGCTCGTATCGGCAAGCAGCGTGGCCGTCTGCACCCGCTTGCACGCACCGCGGGGACCGGCGAGCAGCACACAGCCGGCCTCCATGGCGACTACGGTCCACAACTCGCCGTCATGGGCGAGGCGGACCCCCACCTCGAGCGTCACCGCCCAGGCACTCACGCCGCCCGCTCCAGCATCATGTCGGCCGACAGCGGAACCGACAGATCCGTCTGCACCACGCCACGCCACAACAAGTGCAGCGCCACGGCGCGCGCCTCGCCGCTCCGCTGCGGCCACGCCCGCTCGATCTCGCCCAGACGCACCGCCCCCACCAGCGCGTCGTCCACCGCCGCGACCAACGCCGGGTCCAGCCGAGCCGGGTCACGATAGGCAGCCAGGAACCGCACGTTCGACAACTGCACCGCCGGAGCGCCAGTCCAGATCTCATGACGCCAGCCCCGATCGGCGAAGACAGCACCAGCCCACCCGAGCGCCTCGGCCACCTTCGGATCAGCGAGGCGATCCGCCGGCTTCACGTTCACCACGCTCACCACCCCGTCACCGTCGAGCAGGAGAAAGTCAGGGACATGGTTCCGCTCCTTCCCGTTCACCGACGCCGTCAGATAGAAAGGCTGCGCGGCGATGGCCGCCACCGAAGGCTCGAAGTCGGCCAGCAACAACCGGGCCAGCTCCAGCCGGCTCTCGTAGACGACATGCCGGCGCATCGTGGCCGCCCAGTACCAGCCCGAGAAGTGCGCCTGGCCGTGGTGCCAACGAAACGTCCGCCACGGAAGGCCCGCCGCCAAGGCCGCCGGCGACACAAACGCCAGATCGGAGTGAATGGCCTCCCCACCGCTGTCCCGGAACCTCACCCGAGCAGCGGTGGCGCCCATGGGCGTTACGAGGAGCAGCGCTCCGCGGCCACGTCCCAACGGTAGCGCCGAACATCCCGCGACCCTGGGATTTGATCGCCGGAACCGACACGAACACGGCCCAACCGACATGCGACCGACAAGAAGACGGCCCAACCGACACGAATTTGGCCTCCCTACAGCAGTCATGGCCGGGGTGCTCAGGGGCCGGTGGTGATCGAGTTGGCCTTGGCGATGACCTTGGCCACGATTATCCCGACCGCGGTCAGCGCCAGCGCGGCGAGCAGGGCGGTGACGATCACGGCTTCGGTCGAGTAGCCGGCGTCGGGTTCTGCTCGCAGCGCTTGCCAGCGCGCCGCGAGGGTGTTGAAGAGGTGGCGGAGGAGGATCAGCTCGGGGAACACGGCACGTGTCCTTTCTCGTGTTGGGTCATGTCATCGGCCTTCCTTTCTCTGGCTGACGAGGGCGTCGGAATCCATGAACCCCATCGCTTTCTCACAGGCCATGGAGCACCCGTTCGACAGCGGGGAACCCCAAGAAGAAGAGGAACCCGGCGAAGAGGAGGACGACGGGGAGGCTCATGCGCTCGGTGGCGGCCTGGTCGGCGGTCTCTGCCTCGGCGAGGGCGTGGGTGCGAAGCGAGGTGGCCTTGGCGGCCAGGCTGGCGCGGACCTTGGCACCTTCGGTGCCCGCCAGGGAGACGCTGGCGGCGAGCTCGGACAGCTCGGTCACGCCGAGTTCGGTGCCGAGGCGTCCGAGGGCGGCCCAGGGGGTCTCGCGGGCGAGGCGGGCCTTATCGAGCGCCCGGCGCAGCGCGGCGAACGCCCACCCCTCGCCGACGCCGGCCGCATCGCCGAGCGCGGTCTCGACGCCGCCGCCGCCGGCCAGGGCGA
>JAJZWW010000511.1 GCA_021846485.1 Actinomycetes bacterium | reverse complement strand
ACCGGGAGCTAATGGCCCGGCTCAACCACGAACCGAAATAGCCCGCCATGTGCTGCACACCTGTGCGCCACGACAAATACCCAGTTCAGAGGCCATAATACACAGGTCCAACCCCTGAAAAGACCATGCCAACGTGACGACCACGAGCGGAACCTACGTGCACCTCGGCGTCGAGGACCTGCGCGCCGAACTGGCCAAGGCGGGGCTGCGATGAGTGCGGCGGCGGAGGCCTTCTTCGATCGGCCGGAGTCTCTCGCGCTGCGCATCGCCGGGCTCCTTCGGCCCGAGTTCAACGTGTCGGTCATCCACCCCGATCCCGACGACCCCGTGCTGGCCGGTCGCCGCTGCGATGTGGGCGGCTGTGAGCGGCCAGCACGCTCCAGGGGCCTGTGCGCGGCCCACCACGCCCGATGGGTGGGCCGGGGCAAACCAGAGGTGGCTGCCTTTGTCATCGGCGCGGCGCCGGTCAGGACGGCCCGAGCCCGTGTCGACGAGGTCTTCGACCTGTCCGACCTCGCCTGGAGCTGCCGGCTCGAGATCGCCTACGTGTTGCAGTGCCGCCACGACGAGCGAGGCCGCGGGATCCGACCGGCCGCAGTTCGCCCGGTGGTGGCAGTCCTTGCCAAGGCCGGGGCCAGTTCGGTGCTGGAGCGCTCGGTCACAGAGTGGGTCGCCCTGCTCCCGCCGGGCAACTGCACAACCGTTGCCGGTGCGACCGGGTTCTTGCGCTACGCCTGGCGTCAAGTCGAAGTCGTGGCAGCCGGCGGAGGCGTCGAAACCGAGTACGCACGGGACTGCTGGGACGCCCGGCGCCTCGGCGTGGCCGTCACCGTCGGCCACCACCGCGTTTGCTTCGAGCGCATCGTCCAACCCTGGCTGCGCCGGGCGGTGAAGACATGGGCCAGGACGCGCCTCGTCGGCGGGATGTCCTTCGGTGCCATCCGCCGGGACGTGACCGCGATGAGCACCTTCGCCACCTGGCTTGCCGCCGCCCGCCCCCGGGCTGCCGACGCCTCGGTGATCAACCGAGCAACCGTCGAGGACTACCTGGCACACCTGGCTGCGCATGGACCGGCGCCGAACACCCGCCTCGGTTACCTCACCAGCCTGCGTGGGTTCCTGGAGATGAGCCGCCGGCGAGGATGGCTTGACCTCCCAGCTAACGCCGTGATCTACAGCGACGACCTGCCGCATCGCCCGGCCGGGCTGCCCCGCTTCGTCCCCGAGGACGTCATGGCCCAGATGGAGACCGAGGCAGCGCTCGCCCGTCTGCCCGACGCCACCACCCGCCACCTGGTGCTCGTGTTGATCGAGACCGGCCTGCGAGCGGGCGATGCCTGCCGCCTCGGCGTCGACTGCCTGGTAGCCGACAGCGTCGGATGGCCCTGTCTGCGCTTCACCAATCACAAAGTGGCCGCCGAGCAGCTCATCCCGCTCACCGCCCGCGCCGCAGAGGCCATCCGCTCCCAGCAGGATGACGTCGTCCGCCGGCTCCCGGCATCGCCATGGCTGTTCCCCGCCACCAACGCCAACCCCGACGGCAACCGACCATTCACCTACAACGCCTTACGTCAGCGCATGCTCCGATGGCAGGCCGCCATCGATCTGCGCGACAGCGCCGGGCGACCGACTCGACCAAGCGTCCACCAGTTCAGGCACACCTTCGGGACACGGTTGATCAACCGAGGCGTCCCCCAACACGTCGTGCAACGCCTTCTCGGCCATGCCAGCCCGCAGATGACCGCCACCTACGCCCGGCTCCACGACAGCACCGTCAGGGAAGCCTTCGAGGCGTGGTGCGCGACCCGCGTGGACATCGACGGCCAGCACCTGCCGTTCCACCCCGACGCCCCCAGCGCCGACGCCGAGTGGGTAAAGCACCACCTGGGCCGCATCGAGGCCAGCCTGCCCAACGGCTTCTGCGGCCGCCCACCCCAGCAGGACTGCCCGCACCCCAACGCCTGCCTGACCTGTCCCGACTTCCAGACGACCGTGGAGTTCCTTCCCACCCATCACCGCCAGGCGGACGAGACCCGCCGGCTCATCGCCGCCGCGGAGGCCGACGGGCAGCGGCGCTTGGCGGACAACCACCGTGTCGTCCTCAGCCATCTCGAGCGGATCATCGACGGCCTCGACTCTTTGGCCCCCGACCATGAGCCGACCTGAGCAGACCGCCGCCTTGGTGGCGGCCGCCGCTCGCCGCCACGACGACGCCAGACGACGCGCCGTCGCCGCGCTTCGCCGCCTCGACACCGCCGGAGATCCGGTCAACATGAGCACCGTCGCCCGCGCCGCCGGCGTCTCGCGGGCGTGGCTCTACCGCCAGGCTGACCTGCGTGCCCTCATCGACACGCTCCGCCAGCCTCGCCCCCAGACCAGCCGCGTCTCCACGCCCCGCACCGAGCGGGCCACCGACGATTCCCTCCGGCACCAGCTCGAAGCCCTCCGAGCTACCCACGCCGAGCTCGAAGCCGAGAACCGCCGCCTGCGCGAAGCACTCGCCCGCAAGCTCGGCCAGCAGCGGACGGGCGTCGCCGCGGACCTCTGATCCATCGACGTTCATGACATGTCCACGACGTCGAATCCCTTGTAGGACAACGTCGTTGACACCGGGGGGTGCAGATAAAGGTGGAGCACCGGCTCTGGAGCCACGTCTCGATGAACTGGAAGGGTCACCCCCTCACGAGCCACGAGGTGATCGTCGACCTGATCGCCGCCACGAC
>JAJZWW010000510.1 GCA_021846485.1 Actinomycetes bacterium | reverse complement strand
AGCTGGGCGAGCTCCACGGGGGCGGAGCCGACGAGGACCCCGACGACTACCGGTCGAAGGTCGAGGCGCGCGACCTTCCCGACAAGGTGCGTGCGGCGGTCGAGCGAGAGGTCGACCGACTTGAGCGCACCAGTGAGCAGAACCCCGAGAGCGGGTGGATCCGCACCTGGCTGGACACGGTTCTCGAGCTCCCTTGGGGCGTCGAGTCGGAGGACCGTCTCGACGTGCGGGCCGCAGCCGAGATCCTCGACGAGGATCACGACGGCCTGCGTGACGTGAAGGACCGGATCCTCGAGCAGCTGGCCGTGCGAAAGCTCCAAGCCGAGCGCGCGCTCGAACCCGTCGAGGGGCGGGGTGCTGGCGCGATCTTGGCCCTGGTCGGCCCCCCGGGAGTCGGCAAGACCTCGCTGGGCGAGTCCGTGGCGCGCGCGCTCGGGCGCAGGTTCGTGCGCGTCGCCCTCGGCGGGGTCCGTGACGAGGCCGAGATCCGCGGCCACCGGCGCACCTACGTGGGAGCGCAGCCGGGCCGCCTGGTCCGCGCGCTGCGGGAGGCCGGGACGATGAACCCTGTCGTCCTGCTCGACGAGGTCGACAAGATCGCGTCGGATCACCGCGGCGATCCCTCCTCGGCGTTGCTCGAGGTGCTCGACCCCGCGCAGAACCACACCTTCCGCGACCACTACCTCGAGGTGGAGCTCGACCTCTCGAAGGTCCTGTTCATCGCCACGGCCAACGTGGTCGAGACGGTGCCCGCGCCGTTGCTCGACCGGATGGAGGTCATCCGGCTGGATGGCTACACCGAGGCGGAGAAGGTGGCGATCGCGCGCCACCACCTGCT
The DNA here is from genome assembly GCA_021846485.1 of Actinomycetes bacterium. Taxonomy (GTDB): domain Bacteria; phylum Actinomycetota; class Acidimicrobiia; order Acidimicrobiales; family Palsa-688; genus JAKAQB01. Next base: position 1,892 of record JAJZWW010000510.1, on the reverse strand, counting down.
GCCTCGCCAGGTGTCCCGTGCGGCACTGACCGCCGGGGAGCTCGAGGTCACCGACGACGCGCTGCGCACGGTGATCGCGGACTACACCCGTGAAGCCGGAGTGCGCTCCCTCGAGCGGGAGCTCGGACGGCTCGCGCGCAAGGTGGCCACGGCGTTGGCCTCGGGCAAGGCGCAGGCACCGGTCGTCGTCGATGCGGCTCGAGTCCGCGACTGGCTCGGAAGGGCGCGGTTCTTCTTCGAGACCGCCGATCGTGCGGCCGTTCCCGGGGTCGCGACGGGGCTCGCCGTGACCGGCTCGGGCGGGGACGTGCTCTACGTGGAGGCGTCCGTGTCGGACGGGCCCGAAGGGCTGACGCTCACGGGCCAGCTCGGCGACGTGATGAAGGAGTCGGCGGAGATCGCGCTCTCCTACGTACGATCGCACGCCCACGAGCTTGGCGTCGATCCCGCGGCGTTCACCGGGAAGCGCTTCCACCTCCACGTTCCGGCGGGCGCCGTGCCGAAGGACGGGCCGTCGGCCGGCGTCACGATGACGACCGCGCTGGTGAGCCTGCTGACCGGCGTGCCGGTGCGGGCGGTCCTGGGGATGACCGGAGAGGTGACGCTTCGAGGCCGCGTGCTGCCGATCGGCGGGGTGAAGCAGAAGGTGCTGGCCGCGCACCGGGCGGGGTTGAGCGAGGTGGTCGTGCCCGAGCGCAACGGTCCGGACCTCGAGGACGTCCCCGAGGACGTGCGCGCGCAGATGACCTTCCACCTCGCGGCGAGCGTCACCGACGTGCTCGGTGCCGCGCTCGAAAGCGGCGAGGCGGCCGGCGGTGCGACGGAGACGGGCGTGGAGACTGCCGGGAGCGGCGAGCTCCCGGCAGCGGCGTGAGCGCGTGAAGAACGCCATGAGGTATGAGAGGATCTCCATCGTGGACGACGCCGAGATCATCCACCGCATCGGGGAGCTCGCGGACGAGGAGCGCCGTCTCGAAGAGGCCCATGCGGCTGCGGCCGAAGGGCTGAACCGGGGCGAACGCGCCCGGCTGGACCAGCTCCAGCGGACCCTCGACCAGCTTTGGGACCTCCTTCGCCAGCGAAGGGCGCTCCGAAGCGCCGGTCGCGACCCCGAGAGCGCGACGGCGCGCCCGGAGGAGACCGTCGAGCGCTACCAGCAGTGAGCCCCTCACCTGGAGCGCTGCCGTGGCCGTGCCGCTACTGTGAGCGCGGAGCCGAACCGGGGTAGGGAGGGAGCCGATGGCCAACAGCGAGGGGCTGCACGAGGACACCGCTCTCCTGCGGCCCGAGACGATCGAGCGGCACCGCGCCCTCACCTCCCTCCAAGAGGAGCTGGAGGCCGTCGACTGGTACGACCAGCGTGTCGACGCCACCCAGGACGCCGAGCTCGGCGCGATCCTCGCGCACAATCGCGACGAGGAGAAGGAGCACGCGATGATGCTCCTCGAATGGCTGCGCCGCCACGATGCGACGCTCGACGCCCACATGCGGACCTACCTGTTCACCGAGGGTCCGATCACCGGCATCGAAGCGCGCGCCGAAGCCGGACAGGTCGGGGGCACGCCGGTCGCCGGTCGGTCGTCAGGGGGTGCGGAGACAGGCTCGCTCGGGCTCGGAGCGACGCGGCCGTGAGGAGGCTCTTGCCATGAGCAACCTGCTGCGCGCACATGCGCCGCTGACCGAAGAGGCGTGGTCGCTCGTCGACGAGGAGGCGCGCCAGCGGCTCGCCCCTGCGCTGGCGGGGCGCAAGCTCGTCGACTTCTCGGGGCCGTTGGGCTGGCATCACTCGGGGACGGACGTTGGGCGTGCAACGCCGATCTCCGCTCCGTCGCCCGGGACGGTCGCCCGCCGGCGGGGGGTGCTCCCGCTCGTGGAGCTTCGCGCCCCCTTCG
>JAJZWW010000509.1 GCA_021846485.1 Actinomycetes bacterium | reverse complement strand
CTGATCGACCCCTACCGCAACGCCGTCCCCGGCCAGTCGAGCTGCCCGTGAGCACCGGCCCCACGCCCCGGTGGCGGCGTCGGAGGGCACTGGGAAAGGGAGAGCCGGACCGGCAGCGGGGGAGTGCGCTGATCCTCGCCCCCGTCGGCATGCTCGTCTTGGTGCTCCTCGCGGCGATGACCGTCGACGGGGCCCTGGCCGTGCTCGGCCAGCGCCAGCTGGCCAACGCCCTGGCCTCCGCGGCCGCCGACGCGGCCAACGCCGGCGTCGACCAGACCGACTTCTACCACCACGGCCAGATCGCCCTGGACCCTCCCGACACCCAGACCCTCGTCTGCGACTCCCTGAGAGCCCAAGCCGACCTGCACCTGCGGCACCTGCGGGTCTGGGTGGCAGTAGCCGGGCCGGAGGTGACCCTCCTGGGCCGAGCGGAGATCACCCCGATCTTCGGGCGAGCCGTCCCCGGCATCGACCACTGGCCCGTAGCGGCCACCGCCACCGCGACCGCCGAGCAACGGCCCCGCACCCCCCCGCACCCCCTCCCCACCACCGGCCCCCCCGCCTGCTGAACCACCGGCGCCCGCCCCGCGACCACCGGGCTGGCGACCGGTCTCCGCGGTCACCCCGGCCTCCCCAGCGCGCCGGGGCGGGATCGGGGCGGGTCACGCAGCTCGGCGAGCCAGGCCTCCACCTCGTGGCGGTGGCGGGTCCGGCGCATCGGCGGCAGGGCCCGGACCAGCTCCCAGCGGTAGCGGGCGGTGGCCAGGCGGGGGTCGAGGACCGCGACCACGCCACGGTCGGTCGACGCCCGGATCAGCCGCCCGGCCCCCTGGGCGAGGAGGGTGGCGGCGCGCGGCAGGTCGATCAGGCCGAAGGCGGCCCGCCCGATGCGCTCCCGGCGGGCTTCGAGAAGCGGGTCGTCGGGGCGCGGGAAGGGGATGCGGTCGATCACCACCAGCGACAGCGACCGGCCGGGCACGTCCACGCCCTGCCAGAAGCCGAGGGTCGCGAAGAGGCAGGACTCCTCTTCGGCGGCGAAGCGGGCTACCAGGGCGGGCTTGGGGAGGTCCCCTTGGGTGAGCACCGGCCAGGGCAGCGCCGCGGCGACGCAGGCGGCCGCGGCGGTCATCGCCCGGTAGGAGGTGAAGAGCGCCATCGTGCGCCCCCCCGCCGCCCGCACCAGGGCGATGAGCTCCTCGAGCGCGGCCGCCTCGAACGCCGGGTCCTTCCGAGGCGGGAGGTGCGCGGCGCAGTAGAGCAGCGCCTGGCTCGGGTAGTCGAAGGGGCTGCCGACGTCCAGGCTGTCGGTGCGCCCTACTGGCAGCCCGACGCGCTCCACCACTCGCGGCGGGATCGTCGCGCTGGTGAGCACCCCGGTGGGGGATTGCTCCCCCGACCAGAGCAGCCGGGCGAGGGCGGCCCCCACGTCCAGGGGGGCCAGGCGCAGGACCGGGGAGTGCTCCGGCCCCTCCACCCAGGCGACGGTCTCGTCGTCGGGCTCGAGGACCGCGTCGAGGTCCTCGGCGAGGTGCAGCGCGGCCTGCTGGGCCCGCAGCCGCCGGGCGGCGTCCTCGCCCGCCTTGTCGTCGCCGCGTCCCCGCAGCCCGGCGTCGAGCGCGCCCACCCGGGTCCGGGCCATGCCGAGGCCGACGGCGAGGGCGTCGGGCAGTGGCCGGGGAAGTCGACGGCCGGCGAGGGGCGCGAGAGCCGCGGCGAGGAGCCTTCCGGCCTCGGCGACCCCCTCGACCGCTGCCGAGCCGGGCACGAGCGGCGCGGCGGTGCGCTCCAGCGCGGCGAAGCGCCCGGGCGACACATCCACCCCGAGGCTCGCCGAGGCGATGTCCTCCAGCTCGTGGGCCTCGTCGAAGACGACCACGTCGTGGGGGGGCAGCAGCTCGCCATGGCTCGCCAAGTGGGCGGCGTAGAGGTGGGTGTTGACGATCACCACGTCGGCTCCCGCCGCCCGGGCCCGGGCGGCCTCGGCGAAGCAGTCCCCACCCGAAGGGCAACGACCCGCTCCCGGGCAGTCGCGGGACCCGACGCTCACCTGGGACCAGGCCGCGGCGCTCGGCTCGAAGGCGAGCTCGGCCCGGTCGCCGGTGGCCGCCTCTCCGGCCCACGCCGCCAGGCGGCGCAGCTCCCGGCCGAGGGGCCCGGGCCCCGGGGAGGCCCCGTCCGGCTCGGGGATCGGGAGCTGCTCACCCGCCCGGTCCAGCTCCCGGACCCGCTGGACGCAGAGGTAGTTGGACCGTCCCTTCAGCACTGCGAAGTCCACCGGCACCCCCAGTCGCGCGGCGAGCAGGGGGAGGTCCCGGTCGGCGAGCTGGTCCTGGAGGGCCTTGGTGGCGGTGGCGACCACCACCCGCTGGCCGGCGAGCAGCAGCGGAACGAGGTAGCCGAGGCTCTTGCCGGTGCCGGTACCGGCCTGCACGACCAGGTGGCGCCGGCGGGACGCCGCCGCGGCCACCGCCTCGGCCATTGCCACCTGGGAAGGGCGGGTCTCCCGGCCGGCCAGCGCGCAGGTCACCCGCTCCAAGGCGGCCTCCACCGGCGACGTGGCCACAGCCGGAGCGTACCGGCCACGATGGACCGGTGGAGCTCCGCGTGTTCGCCGAACCACACCAGGGTGCCTCCTGCGAGACCCTCCTCGACGTCGCCCGGGTGGCCGAGGCAGAGGGTTTCGACGGGTCCGACCACTACCTGGCGACGGGCGGCGACGGGCTCCTCGGGCCGACCAGA
>JAJZWW010000508.1 GCA_021846485.1 Actinomycetes bacterium | reverse complement strand
CAGCGTGGTCCCCTACAGCTCACCGCAGCAGGCGACCACGACCAGGTTGTTCCACCGCCTCTACGTCCAGACGCTGCCCTCGGCCCTGGCGGGCAGCGGGGCCACCGGCTACATCACCGGCTCGACGGCCGCCCAGATCCAGTTCGCCGGCTCGCTCGCGGCGACCCTGCCGATCATCATCGCCGTCGTCGTCTCCTGTGCCTTCCTGCTCGTCATGACCGCCTTCCGCAGCCTCCTCCTGGCGGTCAAGGCGGCAGTGCTCAACCTGATCAGCATCTCTGCCGCCTACGGGGTGATCGTCGCAGTGTTCCAGTGGGGTTGGGGACGGGGCCTGATCGGCGTCAGCGAGAACGTCCCCATCGAGTCCTACGTGCCGGTGTTCATGTTCGCCATCGTCTTCGGGCTGTCGATGGACTACGAGATCTTCCTGCTCTCCAGGGTGAAGGAGCACTGGGACGAGTGCCACGACCAGCACCTGGCGGTAGCCCGGGGCCTCTCGGCCACCGGTAGGGTCATCACCTGCGCGGCGGCGATCATGGCCAGCGTCTTCCTGGCCTTCGTGGCCTCGAGCGACGTGGTCATCAAGCAGCTCGCCGTCGGCCTCGCGGTGAGCGTCGCGCTGGACGCCACCATCGTCCGGCTCCTGCTCGTACCCGCGGTGATGTACCTGCTCGGCCGGCGCAGCTGGTGGCTGCCCCGGTGGCTGGACCGGATCCTCCCCCGCCTCGACGTGGACCCCACCCTCCCCGACGAGACCCGCCGGCCACCGGCGCCGGCGGCCGGCGGGAGGACCGGGTAGAGCCGGCGGGCGTCGAGAGGCCCTACTGGGGGAAGCAGGCAAGGGGTGAGCCGGGTGGGGCCGGCGGGCCGGCGGGCGGCGCTGCAGGCCGGAGCCGGGTGGGGCCGGCGGGCGGCGCTGCCCGAAACAGCTCAACTCGCTAGCGTTCCAGCCGATGACGAGCGTCGTGGAGAGCCGCCTGACACGGGAGCTGGCTGCCGCAGCCGCCGCGGTGACCCTCGTCGCCGCGCTGCTCGGCGTCTCGCACCTGCAGGGCCGACGCCGGGCCGGCGGGCAGGCCGGCCGGACCTCGCTCGCCGCTGCGGCCATCGCGCGGACGCGCACCCTCCCGCCGGCCACGCCTGCCGCCACGACCGGCCACCAGGAAGGGATCGCAGCCCTCGGGGTCAGCCGGGTCGGGACCGACCGCGTCACCCACGCGACGACACCCCGGGGCTCGTTGGTGATGGAGCCTGCCGCCAACCGCGCTCCGAGCGGAGCGTTCCTCCGAGCCTGCCAGGACGTCGGCTCCTCGGTGGCCGCGCAACGCAGCTGCGAGGCGGCAGCGATCCCCTCCTTCGACGCCGCCCGGGAAGCGGAGGGGCTCGGCCGCCTGGTGCTCCCCGCGGACTTCGCCGCCGAAAGCCCCCCGGTCCAGCTGCTCACGCTCATCGACTTGGAGCGGGTGGACCGGGGCCTGCCGGCAGTGGCCAGCCTCTCGCCGTACCTGGACTCCCTGGCCCAATGGGGCGCCGCCCACGGGACCGACCCGCCGCTTCCCTCCGGGCGAGGCGGGGGATCCGACTGGGCCGGGGGAGTGCGCTCGACCCTGCTCAGCACCTTCCTCTGGCTCTACGACGACGGTCCCCGCTCCCCCAACCTGGACTGTCCCTACGCGTCGGCACCCGGCTGCTGGGCCCACCGACGCACGATCCTGTCCACCTACGCGAACCCTGAGCTGATGGGAGCATCCTCGGAGGGCAGCTCCCTGGCGATGCTGCTGGTTGCCGGCGCCGGCCTGGACCGCAGCGGACCCACCTGGGGCTTCATCGCGTCGGGCATCCCCGTACAGATCTCCGCCTCGTCCGTGGACGCCGTCGCCCCCGCCGGCCACATCGCCGGCGAGCACGTCACGATCTGGGCGCCGGCCACCCCCACCGTCGTCCACCTGGACCTGACCGGGCCCTCGAACGCCTGGAAGCTGGTCCGCACGAGCTGCGACCTGCCTGCCGGAGGGTATTGCAACGCCTGGTTCGCCTACCGGCCAACCACCTCCGCGCCCTCGTCCGCCCAACTGGTCGTCCGCTCGGCGACCGGAAGCGAGGTGGTGAACCTGCACGGGCGGAGCTGAGCCGAGAGCGGCGGCGCGGAGCCGGCGGGCGGCGCGGAGCCGCGAATAATAGCGCAGGCTGGTGCGCTCACAGTGTCTGTCCGTGGCTTGGGGTACGGAAACTGGGTGCGTAGAGCCGAAGTGGGTGCTTTCGACCCCCGTATCGGGCTCTGAACGCGCCCAGTTCGGTCCTGTGCACCCAGCTTGTCCCTACCGAGAAGTGCCGGCTGAGCTGAGAAGCAACTTGCCGCTGAGAAGCAACTTGCCTGCTGGACTTCTACACCAGCCCGCACCTCGGGGTTCGGGTACCAACTCGGGGTTCGGGTACCAAATGGTCCAAACCAGGCCGTCTGGAGGCGGCCACCGGCGCCGGCGCCCACACCCGCCAGCACGCCCCCCCTCGGTCCGAGCCGGGGCAGCACCAGGCTCAGATCCCCGTGTTAGACCTGTCCACGAACTGGACGACAGCAGTGGTAGTCAGGGATGGGGGGTGCGGGGGGAAGGGCTGCATGGCTGTGGATTGTGTGGACAACCCGGGCTCGGCGTAGACGGCTACGGCGACCGGGCCTACGGTCTGAGGCCGGACCGGGGGTTGACTCATCTCAGATCCGACCCCGCAAGGGTGTCTTTT
>JAJZWW010000507.1 GCA_021846485.1 Actinomycetes bacterium | reverse complement strand
ATGTTGACGTAGAACACCGACATCGCCGCCAGCTCGTCGAGCACCGCCACGGCGTCGGCGGTGGACAGCTCCCGGGGGTCCCGCCTGCCCGACGACGACAGGCAGTGGACGCACGCCAGGTTGCAGCCGTAGGTGATCTCCCAGGTGAGGCAGATCGGGGCGTCCAAGCCCCGCTCCAGCTGGTCGACCAGGGCGCGGCTCACGGAGCCTCCACGAGCATCCCGGAGCGGACCAGCGATGCCAGTGCCCGAAGGTGGCCCTCGCGCCGGCCGGGGGGCACCGCCGCGTCGACCGCGGCAGCCGCCGAGGTGTGACCGGCGAGATCTCGGACGATCCCCACCAGCGGCCGGGAGCGCAGGAACACCAGCCGCCGGCTCCCGTAGTGGTAGGCGAGCGCACCGAAGGGCTCATCCCGGAGCGCCACCTGGTGGTCGAGCCGGTAGCGGGCCGCTGGGTCGAAGCCGGCGATCAGTACACCCCGCACATGCCGTCGATGGAGATCTCCTCCACGAGCAGCTCCTCGCCGGCGAGCTCGTCGCCTCCGGGCTCGTCGCCGGCGGACGGCGCGGCAGGGGGGGCGGGCTCGGCGGGGGTGGGGGCGGTGACGCTCGACATGGCCGTGATGATAGGTACCGGCGTACTCTGGTCGCCGATCGAGGAGGTGGTCCGCACGGCCCAGGAGTTCGATGTCGTCATCATCGGCGGTGGCCCCGCCGGCTACGCCGCCGCCCTTCACGGCGGCTTGGCCGGTCTCAACATCGCGGTCGTGGAGAAGGACAAGGTGGGCGGCACCTGCCTGCACCGGGGGTGCATCCCGGCCAAGGAGCTCCTGGAGACCGCTGCGGTCTGGAGAACGGTGAGCGGCGCCAAGGAGTTCGGGGTGGTGGCCGACCCGCCGACGCTCGAGCTCGCCCAGAGCCAGGCCCGCAAGCAGAAGGTCGTCGACCAGCTGTGGAAGGGCCTCCAGGGGCTGATGAAGAAGCGCCGGGTGACGACTTTCATCGGCACCGCCCACCTCGGCCCGGACCACTTCGTCACCGTCGACGACGGCACCGAGCTGCGGGGCCGGTGGGTGATCATCGCCTCGGGCTCGGTGCCCCGGACGATCCCTGGCTTCGAGGTGGACGGGCGCTTGGTGCTCACCTCCGACGAGGTCCTCGACCTGGAGCGGCTGCCGGCGTCGGCTGCGGTGATCGGCGGCGGGGCGATCGGCTGCGAGTTCGCCTCGATGCTCTCCGACCTCGGCACGCAGGTCACCCTCCTGGAGGGCCTCCCCAAGATCCTCCCGGGTTGCGACGCCGACGTCGCCGGCGTGGTCGTGCGGTCCTTCGGGAAGCGGGGGATCACCATCCGCACCGGCGTCACGGTCACCGGGCACCGCCCGGCCGAGGACGGGCGCTCCACCACGGTGACCTTCGGCGACGGCGAGGAGGTCAGCGTCGAGGCGGTCGTCGTCTCGGTCGGCCGTCGGCCCCTCTCCGAGGAGCTCGGCCTGCAGGGCACCGCCGTGGGGGTCGACGAGCGTGGCTTCGTGGAAGTCGACGACCACCTGCGCACCGCCGAGCCTGGCGTGTTCGCCTGCGGCGACGTCGTCGCCACCCCCCAGCTCGCCCACGTCGGCTTCGCCGAGGGGATGCTGGCCATCGACCAGATACTCGGCGACGACGTCGTCCCCGTCGACTACCAGAAGGTGCCGTGGTGCATCTACTGCCACCCGGAGGTGGCCTTTGCCGGGCTGTCCGAGGAGGCCGCTCGGGAGGCGGGCTACGCCGTGGTCACCAAGAAGGACCCTTACGGCGGCAACGGCCGGGCCCTGATCGTCGGTGAGCCCGACGGGCTGGTCAAGGTGATCTGCGAGAAGACCGCCGACGGCGGCGCGGGCCGCATCCTGGGGGTGCACATGGTCGGGCCGTGGGTGACCGAGCAGCTGGGCCAGGCCTACCTGTCGGTCAACTGGGAGGCGACGCCCCGGGAGGTGGCGCCCTACGTCCAGCCCCACCCGACGCTCTCGGAGACCTTCGGCGAGACGATCCTCGCCCTTACCGGAAGAGGACTGCACGTTGGCTGACATAGTCATGCCCCAGCTCGGCGAGACGGTCACCGAGGGGACCATCACCCGATGGCTCAAGCAGGTCGGCGACCCGGTCGCCGAGGACGAGGTCCTCTTCGAGGTCTCGACCGACAAGGTCGACTCGGAGGTGCCGTCACCCACCGCCGGGGTACTGTCGGAGATCCTCGTCGCCGAGGGTGACACCGTCGACGTGGGCACCCGGCTGGCGGTGATCGCCCCGGAGGGCTCCGTCCCTCCTGCCCCCGCCGACAACGGCGCGCCAGCGGGCAGCGCCGAGGCTCCGGCCGCCTCGGCCCCGCCTGCCGGCGAGGCCCCGGCTGGCGGCGAGGCCCCACCTGCCGGCGAGCGCCCCGCGCCAGAGGCTCCAGTTCCGACTCCTGCCCCGGCCGCCCCTTCTGGCCCGGCGACCCCGGTCCCTGCTGCGGTCGGCGCTGCCGGGTCCCCGGCCGAGACCGCCCCCCAGCCGGGGGGCGGCAAGGTGCTCTCCCCGGTGGTGCGCCGGCTCATCGCCGAGCACAACTTCGACCCGGCATCGATCACCGGGACCGGCGCCGGCGGGCGCATCACCCGCTCCGACGTGCTGGCCCTCATCGACCGCCGGGGCAACGGCGGCCCCCCCGCCTCCCCCAGCTCGGCGCCCCCCGCCCTCGTCGCCACTCCGGCGCCCCCC
>JAJZWW010000506.1 GCA_021846485.1 Actinomycetes bacterium | reverse complement strand
GGTTATCTCATGTCATCTGGATACTCTCCTTCCTCCATGTGGTGCCCGAGCTGATGGGCACACGGTGCGGCCCTTCCTGCGGGTGTTCTTGGTGACGACGGCGAGGATCCCGCCGGGGCGCAGCACGGCGAAGCAGGCGCCGTAGATGGTGGCCATGGCCCCCTCGTAGGCGGCGCCCCGCGCGTGGCCGAGGTTGGCCTTGTCGGTCGAGTAGTTCCGCTCGTCGGTCGGGCAGAGGTCGCCGCCTCGGTCCCAGTTGGCCTTGTCGACGTTCCCGACGTCGCAGGCGTACGGCGGTGAGGTGCAGACGAGGTCGACCCGCCCGGAGTCGTCGCCGAGCAGGGTGGCCAGATCGGTGGCGTCGCCTTGGTGGAGCTCGACGAGCTGGCGGTGCTCGGGGCGAAGGACATGCTCCGCGTTTTCCCGGGCCAGGTCGGCCCAGCGGGCTTCGAGCTCGACGCCGATCGCTCGGCGTCCGAGGAGCGCGGCTTCGACGAGGGTGGTCCCGGTCCCGGCGAGGGGGTCGACGACCAGCTGGCCGGGACGGGAGTACTCGGCGACGATGCACCGGGCGAGGGCGGGGAGCATCTTGCCGGGATGCGCGGCGCAGCCGGGGTGGTAGCGGCCGGCCCGTTGGTATTGGGCGCTTCGCTGGGCCACCGGCCAGACGGCGAGGGGTACCGGGTCGCGGCGGCGGTGACGGATCGTGGGGGTGTAGGGGGATGGGGTCGTGGCCATGGGCGGCCCACGACCGGAGGCGTGCCAGCCTCCAAATAGGGGTCTGAGGCTCGTTTCCGGACACCGGTTTCTTGGCCGGGATGGCCTTGAGGTGGGCCGAGAGGTGGAGGTAGCTCCTCGTGGGCGTTGCCCCAACGAGCAAAAGGAGCAGGTCATGACCACCCCCCCCCCCCCCCCAACCCCCACGCCCATCGACGCCATCGGCGCCGCCCTCTCGGCCCACCCGGGGGCGACCGCCGCCGAACTCGCCGAGGTGGCCGGCATCGGCCGGTCGACCGCGGCGAGGTGTCTCGCCGCCTTGGAGCAGGCAGGCACCACCCGCCGCACCCCCGGAGGGCGAAAGGGTGGCCGGCGCCTCCCCGACCGCTGGCATCTCGCCGTGGCCGACACCCACGGCATGCCGCCCGTCGGGGAGGGCCCTGATGCGGCACCCGCCGGTGACGGCGCCGGGCCGGTCGAGGCGGCTGCCGGCCGGCTGGGGAAAGGCGCCCTGGGGGATCTCGTCCTGGCCTACCTGGCAGCCGACGCTGGCAGCAGCTCGGACGGCGGCGATCCGGGCGGCGACGGCCTTGGGCCGACGGCCATCGCCAAGGGCCTCGGGGGCAGGTCCTCGGGCGCGGTCGCAAACGCGCTCCAGCGCCTCGAAGCAGAGGGCAGGGTTCGCCTGGTTCAGGCCGCCCCCCGTCGCTACCGCACCATGGGCAGCTGAACCGGCCGCGGCCGGAGCGGCTACTGCACGGCTGAAGTAGCCCTACTGCACGGCTGAAGTAGCCCCCCGGGACGAGCGACGCGACACCCTGGCGGAGGTCGCGCGAAAAAGTTTCTCGGCGTTGCGACAAGGCTCGGTCCCGGTCCGCTCTCCGGCGGGTAGAAGGTGCGCTGAAGTAGCTCCCACCTGCAACGACGCGGGCGGACCGGGCTGTCTCTATCGCTGCTGCTGCACGCGTGGAGTAGGCGCGACCTCCGCGATCGGGCGCCTGCGTGAAGCAATCGTGCAGTAGCGCCTCGGGCGCGATAGCGGCTCCGAAGTGAGAGGAGCTGCCCGTGACCACCCCCACCCATCCACGCCCGTTCGACACCTTGGAGAACGCCTTCGAGGCGTTGTGCGCCGAACCCCGGCCCCTCGCCCTGGAGGCAGGCGCGGTGGCCGGCCTGCCCCGCCGGCCGATCCCGCTCACCGAGCTGCGGGCCATCTTGTTGCACCCCTCGACCAGTTACCGGGTCCGCAACGCGGCCATCGCCGTGCTCCTTAAGCGGGCCCGCGCCGAGGGTGGACGCTGGAGCATCGGGCTGGCCGGCGTGCTGGTCTTCGGGTTGCGTCGGACCACCTCGGCGCTTTGTGACATCTGCCCGGAGAAGGCGGCCGACATCGAGGCCGAGGCCCTGGTCGGGCTGTTGGAGGGGATCGCGAAGACCGACCCCCGCCACCACGGCCGCCCGGCCGCCCGGCTGATCTGGCTCGCCCGCGACCGGGCCAAGGGCTTGGTGGCCAAGGAACTGTCCCAGGTGGGCCGCCCGGGCCGCCACCCCGCCCCCGAGGTCCCCGCCCGCCCTTACGGCCATCCCGACCTCGTGCTCGCCGAGGCGGTCGACCAGGGCGTCATCGAAGCCGCCGACGCCGCGTTGATCGGCGACACCCGTCTCGGGGACATGACCCTCGCCCAGGCCGCATCTGTGCTGGGGCTGGCCGCGGAGTCGGTCCGCCATCGCCGCCGCCGGGCCGAGGCAAAGGTCGTCGCCTGGCTCGGCGGGCCGCCGATGCCCCGGCGCGCCAAGCAGCCCGACGGCGAGCCCAGGAATTGTGGCGAACCAGGAAATTCCGCTGTCCGGTTTCGGGCCTCGACCCCCTATTTGGGGGCTGAGGGTCGGCCCGAAGCGACACGGGTCGCCGATCGGCGGCCGGCGGCGTGCCAACCGCCAGCTGACACCAGGAGGTGAGCAGTGCCCTTTCCGATCCGCCCGCGCCGCTCGGGCCGACCCCGCAGCTCCCATCCCCACCTGAAG
>JAJZWW010000023.1 GCA_021846485.1 Actinomycetes bacterium | reverse complement strand
ACGCTGGCCTCCGCGCCGCCGTCGGCGGCGGCAAGCAACGACCTCGACCTCAGGTCTCTACCGGTGGCCCTCGGCATGCTCGGGCACCCCGAGGGTGTGCAACGCCACGGTGGAGTGGGCATATGCGCCACCGGCCCGCATCTCGGCCGCGACCCAGATCGCCTCCATGATCTCCTCGTCGCTCGCCCCCTTGCGACGCGCCAGATTCGAATGACCGGCGATGCAGTACGGGCACTGCGTCGTATGGGCGACGGCGACCGCGATCAACTGCTTGGTCTTCTCCAGGAGAGCCCCAGGGCTGAAGACCGCCCGGCTGAACTTCTCGAAGGCGTCGTGGATATCGGGAGCGAGCGCCTTGCGCCTTACGTTGATCTCTGCGGTCCCTTGTGGATATACCGACTCGTTTCGTACGTTCGTCGCTGGCATTTTCAGTCCATCTCCTCTTTTTTTTCGATGGGTGCGGTACCCGGGTCACGAACACTTCTACGCGCCGGTTCCCGCTCGTAGCCATCACGCCGGATCCTGGCCGTGACGACGGCTACTCCCTGCGCTCGCCACCGCAACGCATCAGCCGCAGCGAAGCCGGCTTGGTGCCAGCGCTGCCCTTCAAGGGAGCTCAGGCCCTGGCGCACCCACGTGCGGGTGATTCGTCGGAGCTGGCGTCGGTAGTGGATGGCGATCAATGGCGTGAACCCGTCCCCCTGCGCCAGGGCTGCATCGAACGGTCCGAACTCCTCGGCCTTCCACGCCGCCACGTCTTCGGCGTGGACACCGAGGTCGACCCACGCGGCGTCTTCGTCCGGCCCGCGGACGATGGCCGAGGCAGTGGCGGGTGCGTCCTCCATATCGCTACCCGCATCCCACGAGGGCGTGCACGGCGGCCTCGATATGGGGCGCCGAGATCCCGCCGCAGTCGAGCAGCTCGGCGTTCGGCCCCGACATCGGCATCGCCCGCACCGCCAGAAGGGCGATCCGGAAGCTCGCTTCTCTTTCCGATATGCCAAGCGCCACGGCCGTGCCCAGCCCGCACTCGGGATGGTGGTCTTCGGCCACCATGAGGCGCCCGCCGGTTGCCCCGCACGCATCGAGGAGGGTCGAGGTCTCAATGGGTTTCACCGAGTACGCGTCGACAACTCGGGCGGAGATGCCCTCCTGCGCGAGGTCGTTCGCTGCATCGAAGTACTGGCGGACCGTTACACCCGCACCGACCAGGCACACGTCGTCGTGGAGAGAGGATCGAAGCACCTTCGGCCTGCCGATGGGGAACGCCTCGTCGGATCCGTAGAGGACGGGGAAAGCGCCCCGGGTAGTCCGCAGGTAGGAGATCCCGTCGAGATCGACCATCGTCGACGTGAGCGCGGCCGCCGAGGTTGCGTCGCTCGGATAGAGCACGGTCGAGCCCTGGATCACCTGCATGAGGGCCAGATCTTCGAGGCCCATCCGAGAGCGGCCGTCGGCACCGATCTCGACGCCGGCGTTCGAGCCGTTGATGCAGATCCCCACCCCCGACATCGCTACCATGCGGACGAAGTCGACCGCCCGGGAGACGAAGGCAGCGAACGCCGACGCCAACGACCGGTAGCCACGGGCGGTCAGCCCGACGGCGGTGGTGATCAGCTGCTGCTCGGAGATGAACACCTCGAAGAAGCGCTCCGGGCATGCGGCCGCGAACCGGTCGGTGTCGGTGGAATTGTCGCACCGCGTGCAGTTGCTGTTCTCGAGCGCAACCATGGTCTTCACGGAGAGCCTCCGACGAGAACGGGACAGAAGAACGCCACCGCGGGCGTCGAGGTCACGCGTGATCCTCGCTGTAGATGGCGCTGTCGGCCACGCCAAGGGAACCGAGCAACGCACGCACCGCGATCACCATGTCGCTCGGTCCGGCGACGTAGTAGATGTGCGGCCGACGTTCACGCGGTGCCGCCGTGAACACCTCGGCGAGCATGTCGGCGTCGATACGTCGGCGGTAGGCGCTTAGGAGATCTGATGGACTCCGGGTGACGGTGCTGGTCAGGGTGAACCACGCCCTGTCGCGTGCAAGCGCCTCGAGCGGCTCACGAAGGATGCCAGACAGGCGGTCCCGGCTCGAGGCCAGGAGGGTCATCGGCACGGTCAGTTCGCGGGCCGCCGCGTACCGCACGATCGCGGTGAGCGGTGCGACGCCGCTACCTGCCCCGATGAGACCGATCGGCCCGCCGTCATGCTCGGTCCAGGTGAGGAAGCCGAAGGGACCTCGCACCTGAAGGAAGTCGCCAACCTCGACCTGGTGCGCCAGGATGGAGGAGGCCCGGCCACGGGGGACCTCGCGCACGGTGATCTCGACCTCACCCGAAGGCGGATACGGCGAAGAGCACAGGGAGTAGGCCTGTTCGACCACACCGGGCGGCACGTCGACGGCCAGGCGGACCAGGTAGTACTGGCCCGGAAGGACGTCAGGTACGACGACGAGACGCAGCCGCAATAGCGTTCCCGAGGCACCTCGCTCGACTTCGGCCACCCGCGCTTGGTCCCACATCGCCCTCCGGTCGGCCGCGATCCAGCGGTCACCGGCGAGATCTGATCCGAGCACGCCCATGGTCATCGATCCACCCCCGCTGTGGTGAGGCAGGTCTGGGGAAGACGTACGTCGTCGAGCACGACGGCGACGACGACCACTTCACCGTCGGGCGTCAGCGCCATGGCGCCGGGCCAGCGCCGACCGGTTAGTCGCAAGGTCGTCGTGCTCACGCCGGTCTGCTCGATGCGACGCACCGCGCCGTTGCCGTGGTCGGCGACCCACAGATGCCCGCCGTGGCCGACAGCGATGCCGGTCGGCCAACGCAGGCCCACCTCCACCCCGACGCCGTCGGCGTCCCCACCCGGCGGGGACCCAGCCACCGTCGTGACCTGGCCGTCGGGGGCGATACGGCGAACGGCATTGTTCCCGGTGTCGGCGACGTAGCACGTTCCGTCGGCGTCGACATCGAGTGCCAAGGGCTGGCGGAAGCGGCCGCCTGGCCCCCGGCCGTCGCCATAGTCATAGATGGAGCCGGCAAGAGTGGACACGACCCCGTCGGAGGTGATGGCCCTGATGCAGTGATTGCCGGCATCGGCCACGTAATAGGTTCCGTCCGGACCGATCGCTACGTCGGAGGGGTGCCGGAAGAGGGCGCTGCCGCCTGGGCCGTCTCGATAGCCGGAGACGCTGCCGGCCAACAGGCGCGGCGCCCCCTCAGGTGACACAGCCCAAACCTGGTGGCCGGTGCTGTCAGCGACAACGAGGGTCCCGTCGAAAGCCAGCGCGAGCCCAGCCGGGCTACGCACCCGCTGCCGGGTACCCGGAGCGTCGGATAGCCCTCCGGCTCGTGCGAAAGCGACTGTCCGATTGCCACTACGGTCCACGCGCCAGATCGTCCTCGAGGTGGCGTCGGAGACGAAGGAGGTGCCGTCTGAAGCGACGACGAGGCCCGCTGGGCGACCAGGGAAGACGAAGCTCCGATCGGCGTATACCGACGCCGGCGACGCGGCGCTGGGCACACGGCTCTCGAGCTCAAGAGCTACCTCTTCTTCGGCAACAAGAACGGTCACCGTGGCCACCTCGGGTTCGATGCCCCGCTGGCGACGCGATGGAAGACGAGTCGCTCATCGCGGGCTTGAATGGCGAGGAGGGCGAGGAGGGCCTCGGTCCGGGCCGCACACCGCCGTCCGGAGTCGGCGCAGCCGCTCTCGGCGTCCCGGAGGAGCACCCTGGCTGCCGCCGACACCCGTGCCTGTCCGCGTCGGACGAGGCGGGCTTCGGCCGGAGGCAGGCGCATGAGGCTGGGGATCTCATGATCAAGGTGATGGGCGAGGGTGTGGACAAAGACACAGAGGCTTTCGGTCAGGCGCGCGGCGTCGGCATCTCCCGCTGCAGCGTGCGCCTTCCGAGCGAGGGTGAGAAGACCGTCATGGTCGAGGGGCCCCATGGTCACATCTGCTCCCTGGCCACAGGGCGCAGGGACCACCCGCCGTAACCCCCGTCATCGACGGCTTCTGCCGTGAGTCGGGCGAGGCGGTCGGTGAAGGCGGCAACGCTGAGCTCGACGGCGTAGCGGTAGCTTCGACCGGAGGTGACCATCCTCTGGCCGGCAGCAGACGTCCCCTGTTTAGACCGTGCCATCTGGATCTCCTTTCGTCGGCTCTCCCTAGTATTATATCTGTAGTTCACTAGAAAAACTAGAGGTGCTTCGTGGACCAAGTGGTGATCGTGGGCGGGGGCTTCGCCGGTTTGGCGGCTGCCCGGCGACTGAGCGAGGAACCGGTCGAGGTGGTGGTGGTGGACCAGCACAACTTCCACACGTTCCAGCCGCTCCTCTACCAGGTGGCGACCGCAGGCCTCGGCTCGGCTGATGTCGCCTACCCGATTCGCACCATCTTCCGACGGGCCCGTCACGTACGATTCGTCCACGGCCGGGTGTCCGGATTCGATCTGTCGGCGCACTCGGTCCTCCTCGAGAACGGGCAGGAGCTCCCCTACGACCATCTCATCGTGGCGAGCGGTGCGACGGCGGCCACGTTCGACGTGCCCGGAGTGGTTGAACATGCGCTCTTCCTCTACACGCTCGACGACGCCCGTTGGGTGCGTAACCAGGTACTCGCCGCCTTGGAGCGCGCCGACGCCGCTGCGTCCGAGGAGACACTCGCACCGGTGATCGTGGTAGTCGGCGGCGGACCAACCGGAGTCGAGACTGCAGGGGCGATGGCCGAGCTGGTCGACATTGCCATCCGCCACGACCGGCTCCGTCTCGATCCCGACCGCACCCGCGTCGTCCTCCTCGACGGCCAGCAGCGCCTGCTCCCAAGCTTCTCTCCTACGGCCAGCGCGTACGCCGAGCGAATCCTGCGGGCCCGAGGAGTGGAGGTCCGGCTCGGGCTCGGAGTCGAGTCGGTCTCGACGGCCGGGGTCACGCTCGCAGGCGGAGAGTTGGTCATGGCGCGCGTCGTGCTCTGGGCGGCAGGGGTAACGGTGGATGGCACCGTCGCGGCGGACCTCATGGGTCGGCGGGGGCCCGGGGGGCGGGTGATGGTCGAGCGCGATCTCTCACTGCCGGACCATCCCGAGGTCTTCGTCGTGGGCGATGCCGCCGCAGTGCCTGGACCTGACGGAACTGGACCTGACGGAGCTGCGCCGGGTGCGGGCCGCCTTCAACCGGGTGACACCCGGCGGTCCCTCCCCCAGCTTGCCCAAGTCGCCATCCAATCGGGGGACCACGCCGCTCGCCAGGTCGTTCGCCGTCTCGAAAGCCGTCCGACGACATCCTTCGCCTACCGCGACAAGGGGGTGATGGCGACGATCGGGCGCCGTTCAGCAGTCGCCCAGCTGGCAGGCGGCACGGTCTTCTACGGGACTATCGGCTGGATCGCCTGGCTCGCGCTTCACCTCATCTACCTGATCGGCTTCCGCAACCGCATCGTGGTCCTGATCAACTGGGCATGGCACTACTTCCGATGGCCATCGGGCCCTCGGCTCATCCTCGGTGACGTACCGGCTCGGCCGCCAGCGGCGTCGCGACCAGGGCGTATCGGCTGCCCCGAGTGTCGCAGGTGACCCGTTCACTGCGGCACCCGTCGGCACCCGTCGGCACCCGGCGCAGACTGCACGAGACCCTTACGCCGAGCGGCGCCTCGTCGCATTGCGGCCGCTACTCCGCTACGAATGCGGCGAGCCGGGCTTGACCACCATGAGGACGATGATGGCAACAAGCGCTGCAGCGGCAACATAGTTGAGGGTACGTGCCACTCCGTCATCGAGAAGGGCACGTAGCTCCTGATTCGGAGCGAGCTGCTGGGTAGCCAAGACCGCGGCCAGTTTGCGGGCCTGCTTGGGTCGTTGCCCGCCTATCGAACCGATCACGACCACCAACGTGAGGAGCCCAATCGCCGCGTCGACCCACGGCGTGCCGTAACCCCAGTGCCCGAGAGCGACCAGCCACAGGCCGAAGCTACCGGCGAGTACCGTCCCTCCGACCACCAGCACGGCACCGATGCGGGCGACTCCGAGCAAGAGGGCAATCTCGGCGCAGTTGCCTCGTCGCCGCGCCGCCTCGAAACCAACACCGGCGACGACGGTGCCAGAGACGAGCGAGAACGCGCCGAGCAAGTGCATGCAGAGAGCGAGGTTGTAGAGCCAGGCGGGAGTCATGGCCGGAAAATTAGATGACCGGTTGCCGTCGGTGCTTCGAGGCGGGCATGGCCTTCGGCGGTAGCTTCGAGCAAGAGGACCTCGGCGACAAGGGGATGTGACTCGCTGACGCCGGGAAGGGCGTTGACGAGTCGAGCGGTATCAGTCAGCCGGGAGCCGGTGGTCCGGTTGATGGCCACGTCGAAGAAGCTGACGATGCGGGTGCAGATCTCCGGGCCTCGGAGCACAGGCTGCTCGGTCCCCCCCACCGCAGCGCGCATGGTCTCTCCGGGAGAAGCGGCCATGTCAGTGCGCCCGAAGCCTTCCTTCGAGCGTCTCGATCCGCCGCCGCAGCTCCTGTTCCCGAGCCCGCCGTCCGGTGACGTCGCGCAGGATCGCAGCGACGTGGCCGACCGATCCGTCGTCTGCTTCGAGCAGGACGACGCTGAACTCGATCGAGATGGTCCGTCCGTCAGCGTGGCGCGCGGGCACGGCAAGGAGATCCGCTGTGCCGTATCGAGTAGAGCCACGAACGATCGCGGCACGGAACGCCTCATTGTGGCGCTGCCGGAGACGGTCGGGGATGATCGCGTCAAGCGTGGATCCAAGCAGCTCGTCGGCCCGGTAGCCCAAGATACGGGCCGCGCCGTCGTTCCAGTAGCAGATGGTGCCGGTGCCATCGACGATCACGACCGCGTCGGCGGCGTGCGCCACGGCGGCGAGGACTATGTCCCCTGGCAAGGTCATCGTCTTCGTCCGTGGGCGACTTGGGACCTGGCCGCGGCCGGTCTCCGTCCGACTCCCGGGCTCGAGGCCGGGTGCGTCAACGTCGGCTCGCCGCCGATGAGTTGCTCGGTCTCCTCGGCCGATGCGCACCCGGCAAACACCGCTCGGTTGATCCCCGGGAGTACTTCTCGGCTGCAGGAGCCGATCCCCTGCATGCAGCGACCGGTCTCGCCCCACCGCGGGCACCTCGTGGACCGTTCACTGCACCGTCGGAAGGGAAGCCGGGCGGGCATCGAGCTCGAGGACTGTCGCCAGTTCGGACCATTCCTTGACCGGCAGGCGATCAGGGCTCGACGTAAGCCCCTGGATGGCGACGTGGTCGGCGCCGGCGTCGAGATGCTCGCCGACGCGGCGGGCAATCCGCTCCGCAGACCCCCAGGCCACCAGTGCGTCGACGAGGCGGTCGCTTCCACCCCCCGCGAAGTCGTCGTCAGTAAAGCCGAGACCCGCCAGGTTGCTCTGGTAGTTGGTGAGCGGGAGGTAGGCGTCGAGGTGGGATCTGGCGACACGTCGGGCAACCTGGGGATCGGAGGCAACCACGACCGCGACCTCCGGGCAGAGCAGCTTCCCTGGCCCGAGGATGTCGCGCGCCTGTTCAGTGTGCTCCACGGGAACAAGATAGGGATGGGCACCGTCGGCGCGTTCGGAGGCCAGCGCCACCATGCGGGGGCGCAGCGCCCCGAGCACCCGGACCATGGCCCCCGGATCAGGCATCGGCGACAGGTACAACGCCTGGTCCATGGCATCCAGGTAGCGACGCATAACGGTGAGCGGTTGTTCGTAGTGATGGCCTCGGGGTTCGACGAGCTGGTCGTGGCTCACTCCGAGACCGAGCAGGAAACGACCATCCCAAGCTTCAGCCAGAGTGCGCTGTCCGGCGGCCATCGCCATGGGATCGCGGGCCCAGATGTTGGCAATTCCCGTGGCCACGACCAGATGGTCGGTCGCCGAGAGGAGCAACGATGCGTTGGCGAAGGCCTCGCGCCGGGCCGCCTCGCCAATCCACAGCACGCCATACCCGAGCTGCTCGATCACCCGCGCGGCTCGCCGGACAACCGGTGCCGGCTGGCGGTCGAGCGCGGACGTCCAGATCCCGATCCGACGAATGTCCATTTCCTTCCGGTCGCTTCCTTTCTTGGTGCGGTCTTCTGGCGAACCAGACGCTCACGCGCTCCCGCGGCGGGTCAGCGCAGAGGGAGTTGCCCGGGGACAACCGGGGCCGGGAGGGCGCTCGTCCCCATGAGATACCGATCGACGGCCGCTGCGGCTGCCCTCCCCTCGGCGATCGCCCACACCACGAGGCTCTGGCCTTTCACCATGTCCCCGCACGCGAAGACTCCCTCGACGTTCGTCTGCCACCTGTTGTCGGTGGCCACGGTACCTCGGTCGGTCAATGCCAGGTCGAGATCGGAGACGACGCCCAGGGGCTCGGGACCGGTGAACCCGAGTGCCAGCAGCACCAACTCGCAGCGCAGCTCGAGGGTCGCTCCGGCAACCGGCTCGAACGTGGTGCGTCCGGTGGCCGAGGTGACGGCGCGCACCCGGTCAGCTCGTAATGCCCGAACGTGCCCGGTCTCGTCGGCGATGAGCTCGGCGGTCGATACCGAGAACAGCCGCTCACCGCCCTCTTCGTGGGCCGGGTAGGTCCGCAGGATCCTCGGCCACGTCGGCCAGGGATCTTCCTCGCTCCGGACGATCGGGGGTTCGGGGAGGATCTCGAGTTGGTGAACCGAACGGGCCCCCTGGCGATGCGCCGTCCCCAGGCAGTCCGCACCCGTGTCGCCACCGCCGATGATCACTACGGCCTTGCCGGCGGCATCGATGGATGGGCGGACCAGGGACCCCTCGGTGGCCTGGTTTGCCCCCGTCAGGTACGCCATCGCCTGATGGACGCCGTGCAGGGCCCTGCCGGGGATGGGGAGGTCTCGGGGAATGGTGGCGCCGATGGCGAGCAGCACGGTGTCGAAGTCCGAGTGCAACGTGGCCACGTCGACGGTCTCCCATCCGCTCGATGCCGAGGATGGGCAGTCGGTCTCCCAGGCGCCGACGCTCACGCCGCAGCGTAGCTCCACCCCCTCGGCCGCGAGCTGGCCGAGGCGCCGATCGATCACATGCTTTTCCAGCTTGAATTCGGGGATGCCGTAGCGCAGCAGACCGCCGGCACGCCGGGCGCGCTCGAAGACCACGACCGTGTGCCCGGCTCGGGCGAGCTGCTGGGCGGCGGCAAGGCCGGCGGGCCCCGAGCCCACGACGGCGACCCGGTGACCCGTGCGCTGCGGCGGGCGCCTCGGTCCGAGCCAACCCTCGGCCCAGGCCCGCTCGACGATCTCGTATTCAATCTGCTTGATGGTGACCGGCTCGGCGTTGATGCCGAGCACGCACGACGCCTCGCACGGCGCGGGGCACAACCGTCCGGTGAAGTCGGGGAAGTTGTTGGTCGCGTGCAATCGCTCGCTCGCTTCGACCCAGTCGTCGCGGTACACGAGATCGTTCCACTCCGGGATCAGGTTGCCGAGCGGGCACGCCTCATGGCAGAAGGGGATACCGCAGTCCATGCAGCGGGCTGCCTGCTGTCGAGAAGAATCGGCAGGGAACGGTTCGTAGACCTCGCGCCAGTCGCGAACACGGACAGCTGCCGGTCGGTGGAGCGGAAGTTCCCGGTCGTACTTCAAGAACCCGCGGGGGTCAGCCACGGCCCGCTCCCCCTGTCTCCCGCCCGCGACCCTCGACTGGCTCCACGTCCACGCCGTCGGGTGACCCCTGGGCGTGGCGTTCCGTCGGCCCTTCGCTCCGCGCGTCGGTGGTCAATTCGGCGCGCAGCTGGCGAGCAGCTGCCACCATGTTGGCGAGCGCCTCGGTGGCCTCGGCGTAACCGCGGGTCTTGAGCCCGCAGTCGGGGTTCACCCAAATGCGACCAGCTCCGACGGCTTGGGCGGCCCGGCGCAGCAGCGAAGCGACGTCGTCGGGGGTGGGCACCTGTGGTGAGTGCACGTCATACACGCCAGGGCCGACACCGCCTTGGTAGGTGGCGTCGCCGAGCGCGCCGAGGAGCGTCATGGCCGAGCGTGCCGCCTCGAAAGAGGCGACGTCGACGTCGAGGTCGGCGAGCACGTCCACGACGTCGGCCAGCTCGGCGTAGCACATGTGGGTATGCACCTGAGTGGACGAGGCAGCGACCGAACTGGACAGGCGAAAGGCTCGAGTCGCCCACGCCAGGTACTCGGCGCGCTCACCTCGGCGCAGCGGCAGGCCTTCCCGCAGTGCGGGCTCGTCGATCTGGACCACTGCGATACCCGTGCGCTGGAGGTCGGCGACCTCCCCGGCGAGCGCCAGACCGAGCTGGGCCGCCACGTCACCTCGAGCGAGGTCATCTCGGACGAAGGACCACAAGAGCATGGTGACTGGCCCGGTCAGCATGGCCTTCATCGGTTTGGTCGTACGGGTGGCCGCGTAGCCGGTCCACTCCAACGTGAGCGGCGCTGGGCGGGCAACATCGCCGAACAGGACCGGCGGGCGCACGCAGCGAGAGCCGTAGGACTGGACCCATCCGGCTTCGGGCAGCACGAACCCGGGAAGAGAGGCGGCGAAGTAGCGGACCATGTCGTCGCGCTCGGGCTCGCCGTGGACCAGCACGTCGAGGCCAAGGTCTTCTTGGAGGGCGACCACGTGGTCGATCTCGGCTCTCAGCGCTTGGCGGTACTCCTCTTCGGTCGTCTTGCCCTTCCGCCACGATGCCCGAACGGCCCGGAGCGCTGGGGTCTGGGGGAACGAGCCAATGGTCGTGGTCGGCAGGACAGGCAGACCGAGGTGGGCAGCCTGTGCGGCGGCCCGCTCACCCGGCGAAGCAGACCTGCGGGGGTCGGTGGGAGCCGCGGCCATTGCCCGTCGGACGGCAGGGTCATGCGTCCGCCTTGACGAGCGGCGTGCGCCTTGGACCTCTTGGTTGACCTCGAGCTCGCCAGCAATGCGCTCTCGGCCGTGTTCTGCACCATCGGCAAGGATGGCCAGTTCCCTGACTTTCTCTTCAGCGAAGGCCAGCCACGGCCGGA
Organism: Actinomycetes bacterium; assembly: GCA_021846485.1. Lineage (GTDB taxonomy): Bacteria > Actinomycetota > Acidimicrobiia > Acidimicrobiales > Palsa-688 > JAKAQB01. The sequence goes on along the minus strand of JAJZWW010000023.1, from coordinate 5,681 downwards.
CCTCGGGATCGAGGTGGGTCTCGGCCGCGAGGCTCACCGGCACGTGCAGCAGCGAGCAGGAGGTGGACGCCACGACCTCGGCGGCATGGGAACCGGCGCGCTCGAGCAGCTCGAGGGAGGTTTCGAGGTCGTTCACCCACACGTTGCGGCCGTCGACCACGCCAGCGAAGAGCACGCGCTCCCCGATGCCCCCGACGCGCTCCAGGAGGGCGAGGTTCTCCGGTCCCCGGCACAAGTCGAGGCCGATTCCCTCGACCGGCAGATTCGCCAGAGTCTCCATGGCATCGCCGACGTGGCCGAAGTAGGTGGAAACGGCAAGGCGCGGGCGCGACGAGGCCTCGCCGAGTCGCCGGTACACGCGCACCAGCGCGTCGAGCTCGGTAGGGCTCCGATCCTCGACCAGGGCCGGCTCGTCGAGGCGGACCCACCGGGCGCCGCCCGCCGCCAGCGCAGCGAGCAGTTCGAGGTAGACATCGACGAGCTGATCGAGGGTGGTGAGGGAGGAGAACCCGAGCACCGTCGTCCTGCTCCGCAGCAGGAAGGTGAGCGGCCCGAGGAGCACCGGGGTGGTCTCGATGCCGAGAGCCGTGGCCTCTGCGAACTCGCCGAGCGCCTTGGAGGCGTCCGGGGAAAATGTGGAGTCGGGGCCGATCTCGGGTACCAGCTGGTGGTAGTTGGTGTCGAACCACTTGGTGAGCTCGAGGGGCGTGACCGCCAGTCCCTCGTGCTCCGCCCCACGGGCCATGGCGAAGTACCGCTCCAGGCCGTCCGGCGCTCGGAGCGTCCTGAAGCGGGCCGGAACGGCACCGACAGCAAGCGCAGCATCGAGCACGTGGTCATAGAGCGAGAAGTCGTTCGACGGCACGAAGCCGACCTCTGCTGCGGCCAGGGTCTGCCAGTTGGCGCGGCGGATGCCGGCTGCCACTTCCAAGAGCGCCCCCTCGGCGGCACCTCCGGCCCAGTGGCTCTCGAGTGCCCACTTGAGCTCCCGATGCCGGCCGACACGGGGCATGCCATGCACGGCGGTCTTCATGCCACGTCCCCCGCGTCACTCCCGGTACTGCCGGAAGAGCGCCAGGCAGGAGACCGAGTCGACACTGTGTCCGAACCAGCCGCCGGTGGTGATGGCGCGGCGGACCGCAGCTCGCCAGCTCGGGCCAGCCCGTCGAGGAGGAGATGGAAGTAGACCATGCCCCCGTAGGGCCACCATCCCTTCGCCAGGGCGGCGATCTCGTCGTAGCCGGCGTGCGCCGGCAGCCGGAAGTGTCGGCGCAGGTTGTTGCGGGCGCCGACGTCGTCGCCGGGCAGCACTCCGAGCCGCCCGAGGCCCCGCAGCAGCACGTATTCGGCACTCCAGCGGCCGATCCCGGGCAACTCGATAAGGGTGGCGGTGGCCTGCTCGGCACTGGCCAGTGCCAACCCATCGAGGTCGAGGGCCCCCGAGGCCACTTGGCGGGCCAGGAGGAGAATGGTCCGAGCTTTCGCCACGCTGAACCCGAGGCGGCGGAGTTGCGACGGCTCGGCTGCGGCGAGGCGTTCAGGGGTTGGAAAGCCCGGCGTGGCGCCATGGAGCGTGACCTCGGGTCCGTACGCGGCGGCCAGGCGGTCGAGGAGGTGGATGCCGACGGTGAGAGAAAGCTGCTGGCAGGCGACCGCGTTCACGAACGCCTCGAAGACGCTCGCAAAGCGCGGCGGCCGCACGCCCATGAAGCGCCGGGCCAGCCCAGCGAGGCGCTCGTCGGAGGCCGCCAGCTCGTAGAAGCCAGCAAGATCAACGTGAAGCCCCAGCATCTGTTCGATGGTGTGGCGGACCTCAGCGACGCCAACCTCGCTCGACGCGTCGCCACGCCGTCGCAGCTCGACGCAAAGGCGAGTTCGGTCGAGGTCGCCCGTGTCGTCTTGACCGACGACAACCTGCACCGGGGTTCCATCAACGACGAGCGTCCTCGTATAGGTCGCGCCGTCCCACGCGTCGATGGTGTTGTGAGCCCGACGTCGCAGTGCCCAGACGGTCAAGTCCAGGCGAAACGGTGTGCGAACCTCGATCGCGAAGCGGACGGACCCCACGGCCTACTTCCCTCTGCCGGCTACGAGAACGTCGCGCAGGACCGCTGCCCCGGAGTGCTCGACGTCCCGGGTGGCGGTCAACAGCACCAGGCGACCTCGACCACGGGTAAGCCCTCGCAACTGCTCGATGGCCGACGCGCCCGGCTCGCGGTCCAGTTCCTCCCGGTAACGGCGGGCGAACTCGGAGAAACGCACAGGATCATGTCCGTACCACCGGCGAAGCCCGGTACTCGGAGCCGCATCTTTGGCCCACTCGTCGAAGTCCAGAGCTGCCTTCTGCACGCCCCGGGGCCAAAGCCGGTCGACGAGCAGCCGGTGCTCGCCCGAACGTCGACCGGGGTCCTCGTACACCCGGACCACCTCCACGACTGCTTCTGTCGCCGCCGGAGTCATTGAGCCCGGAAACCCAGGGCGCGTGCCGCGTCCTCGTCGATCATGGCCGGACTCCACGGCGGGTCCCACACGACCCGTACCTCAACGCCGACGGTGCCATCGACGGCTTCGGCGATGGCGGCACGGGCCATCTCGGGGAGCACCTCGGATGCCGGGCAGCCAGGCGTCGTCATCGTCATGTCGACGACGAGGCTGTCGCCTTCGACCCGAACGTCGTAGACGAGCCCGAGCGACACGACATCAACGTAGAGCTCGGGGTCATAGACGTCTCGTAGGGCATCCCAGGCCGCGTCGAGCACGTCGGCCGCAGAGAGATGCAACCAGGCCGCCACGCCCGCCGGGGCACTGGGGCCAGTCGTGCCGTCAGGCACTTCACTGGTCACGACGGCCGCCGGAAGGTAACGCGCCAATCGCCACTGCCGAGGTCTTCAACTTCGTAGGAGAAGCCTTGCGAAGAAAGCACCCCTTCGAGGGGTACCGGCTCGAAGGGAGCCAGGACCACCAGCTCCTCACCGTCGTCAAGGGCGCTCGCCGCGGCCATGATCGTCTCGAACGGTTCGTCGCCCGACGCGATGATCGGACGGGCGTCAACAGTCGCCATCGCCTTCTCCCTCCTCGGCCCCGACCGTACCCGGATGGCCTCGTTGTTCTGTTATCAGCTAGAACTTATCAGGATGCGACGCTGTGTGGAAGCCCGGCCTGCGCCATGGGTCCATCGACCCGAGAGCGTTTCGAGCAGCAGCCTTTCACCTGGTTGCCGCCTGTGCTCTCGCGCGGTGCCATGAGCGGCCCCGTCGAACCCGAGGAAGCCGACCTCAGCCCCATCGTCGCTGCCCGAAGGGGTCTGCGGACTGGGTGGACCACCGGGACCTGCGCGTCGGCAGCCGCCAAGGCCGCCTACCTCGCGCTCGTCACTGGCCGGCGCCCCGAGGTGACAGAGGTGGCCTTGCCCTCAGGCCGGCGGGTGAGTTTCCCCGTCGAATGGGACAGCGACGGCCGGGCCGTGGTCGTGAAAGACGCCGGTGACGACCCGGACTGTACCGACGGCGCACGCATGACCGCCGAGGTGCGTGCTGGGGGAGCCGCCGGCGCGCCTGTCTTTCATGCCGGCGAGGGGATCGGGACCATCACCAAGCCCGGTCTCGGTCTGGCGGTGGGTGCACCGGCGATCAACCCGGTACCGAGACGCATGATCATGGCCGCACTCGCCGAGGTCGGCACCGAGCCGGTCGACGTCACCTTCTCGGTCCCCGACGGAGAGACGATGGCCCTGGAGACCACCAACAGCCGTCTCGGCATCATGGGAGGCATCTCCATCCTCGGGACCTCCGGCATCGTCCGTCCCTTTTCCACCGCCTCCTACCGGGCGTCGGTGGTCCAGCAGATCGACGTGGCCGCAGCCCAGGGTGAACAGACCGTCGTCCTGGCAACCGGAGCTCGGTCGGAGGCGGCTGCCGCCCGGTTCTACCCGGAGCTCGATCCGGTGTGCCTGATCGAGGTGGGCGACTTCACCGGGATCGCCCTGCGGCGAGCGGCGCGCGCCGAGATGCGCAACGTCGTCTTCGTCGGGATGGCTGGCAAGCTGGCCAAGCTCGCCGCGGGCGTGATGATGACCCACTTCCACCGCTCCGAGGTCGACACAGGGCTCCTTGGAGCGTTGGCGGTCGAGGCCGGAGCACCCCAGGCGGTCGTGAGAGCAGCGACCGAGACGGCAACGGCCCGGCACTTCTTCGACGCCTGCATGGCTCATGGGTGTCTCACACCACTGGCCCTGTTGTGCGAGCGTGCCCGTGCCGCGTGCCTTGTGCATGCGGGATCGAGCTTCGAGCTCGAGGTCGTGCTCGTTGACTACGAAGGATCGGCCGCTCTCTGGCGTGCCGGGCCGACGGGCACCATCCGCGGCCATGCGCCGGGCAGTGGGTCTTGAAACTCTGTGCGGTACTAGATATACACTGATGGCATGGAGTACTCCAGCGTGGCGATCGGCGAACGGGCGAGACGCGTACGGTCCTCCCGAGACGGGGTCGCTCCGGTCTGGCAGGAGGCGACGGTGACGGCGGTGATCGACGAAACACCCGATGCCGTCACCTTGCGGCTCCGGCTCGACGCCGCGACTGATTTTCTCCCCGGCCAGTACTACAACGTGCGCTTGGCGGTGCCGGGACGGCCCAGGCCGGTGCAGCGTGCCTACTCGGTTGGCTCCTCGCCGTTACCGGACCCCTCGGTGGTCGACCTAGGCATCCGCGAGGTGCCTGGAGGCCTGCTCTCTCCACTTCTGACCGGCCTTCGTGTCGGCGAGCGACTCTCTGTACGAGGCCCCTATGGCCGCTTTACTTGGGACGGCCGTAATGACGGGCCGGTGCTCCTGGTCGGCGCCGGGAGCGGGATGGTGCTGCTCATGTCGATGGTCCGCCATGCCGCCCACCGGGGTCGGGGTGACCCGGTCGTGCTGGTCTGCTCGGCTATCACCTACTCCCACGCCTTCTACCGCGACGAGCTCGCAGGTCTGGCGTCCTCCCATTCTTGGCTGCGGGTCGTCCACTGCACGACCCGTGACCTGGACGAACCCCGCGCCCACTACCACCGGCGAGTAGACAAGGCCGTGCTGTCGGAGAGCCTGGGAGGGAACCACCCTGGCGCCGCCTACCTCTGTGGGCCTCCGGCCATGGTCGAGTCGGTCGCCGCGCACCTGGTCGACCTCGGCGTCAGGTCCGAGGCCATCTGGACGGAAAAGTACGACTGAATGCCCGCCGAGACCCACCAGCACGGTAGGACCGCAGACGCCGAAACGATCTCGGTATTGCTGTGCGCACTGCTCAGCGACGAGGACGAGATCACCGAGGACGCTGTGTTGTCAGACCTCGGGGTCGGCGCAGACGACTTCGGCGCCCTGTGGGACGCGGTGCGCGAGGAGCTGGCCGAGCGGACCGTGGGGCCCGAGCTGGACCCGTCCGACCTCGGCCCCCAGATGACCGCCGCCGAGGCGGCGGACGCCATGGCGGCGCTGCTCACCCGCGCGGGTGACAGGGACGACGATGAGCAGTGGTGACGGGTCCGAGGCGATGAGGTCCCCGGGCTCCTGGAGCGGCCGGCCGCCGGGGGTGCCCGGGGCGGTGCCGCCTCCGTCGGTACCGCTGTCGTTCCTGGCGGCGGCCTCAGCGGGCCTCGTCGCCTGCGGTGTGGCCTGGATCTGGGTACGTTCCGCGGCCGCTGCCGATCCC
>JAJZWW010000505.1 GCA_021846485.1 Actinomycetes bacterium | reverse complement strand
TGTGCGAGCGACTCGGCATCGGGGTCCAGCCGGCCCGGCCGCTCACCCCGACGGACAAGGCCGCCTGCGAGCGGTTCTTCCGGACGTTGCGAGAGGGGCTGTTGGTGGCCCTGCCCGGCTACAAGGGCCCCGACGTCTACAGCCGGGGCGCGGACCCAGAGAGCTGCGCCTACTTCTTCATCGACGAGCTGGAGGCGATCATCAGGGAGTGGACGGCGACCGTCTACCACCGCCGCCCCCACGAAGGGCTGGTCGAGCCGGGCGCGCCCGGCGTGGAGCTGTCGCCGGCCGAGATGTTCGAGGCCGGCCTGGCCCGGACGGGCCGGCTGCGCATCCCGGCCCATCCGGGGCTGGTGTTCGACTTTCTGCCCACCGCGTGGCGGACGATCCAGCACTACGGCGTCGAACTCCACGGTCTGCGCTACAACGGCCCGGCCCTCACCCCCTACAGCAACCGCACGAGCCCGTTCACCGGGGTCCACGCCGGCAAGTGGCCGATCCGCTTCGACCCCGACGACATCTCGCAGGTGTACTTCTGCGACCCGGCCGACAACGCCTGGCACACCCTGGTCTGGGAGCACGCGCCGGAGGTTCCGGTGCCGTTCTCGGCCGAGACCCTCGCCTATGCCAAGCGCCTCGCACTGGTATCGGGCCGCCACCTCGACGAGCGCCGAGCGCTGGCCGAGCTGTTGGAGCGCTTCGACGCCGGCTTGGTGCGCAACCCGGTCGAGCGGCGCCTGGCGCTTCGGGCCTCCGAGCAGCGCCAGGCCCGCCTCGCCGCAGCAGCAGGGACCGGCGAGTTGGCAGAGGTGGTGACCCTCCCCAGCGTCGCAGCCGTCACCGAACAGATGGGGCTGGTCGGCGACGACGACCGGCCAGAGGATCTCGACGACTCGCTCAGCGACGACGAGTTCTACGCGGACGCCTTCGGGGTGATCCGGTGACCACCGTCGCCGAGGGCGCCGTGGCGCTGGTCGATGACGAGCGGGACTGGAACCCCTCCACCAAGGCGGGCTGGTTCGCCATGGCCGACACGCCGGCTCGGAGCCGCCCGAGGTCGGCCACCACTGGTGAGCTCAAGGCGATGGCACCGGGCGAGCGGTTCGTCTACGACCACGCCCGCGCCGCATGGCACGCCAACATTGGGCCGATCCGCACCCCGGGGATCGACGCCCTGTTCGAGACGCTCGATGAGGTCGTCGGCGCGAACCGCCAGGACGGCGAGAAGGTGAAGGCCGCCGTCGTGCTCGACGCCCTGCCCGGCCTGGGCAAGACCACCGCGGCGCTGTCGTTCGGGCAAGCCTTCCACCGCACCCAGATCGAGCTCTATGGAGCGCAGGTCCCGGCCACAGGCGGCTACTGGCAGCGCATCCCGGTCGTCTACCTGGGGCTCACCTCCAACACGACGATGCGGTCCTTGAACGCCATGCTCTGCCGCTTCTACGGGCTGCCCGGCGCGGATCGGGGCAACGCGGACTGGCTCGCGAATCGGGCCGCCGAGTGCGTGGCGAACTGCAAGACCCGTCTCGTCATCGTCGACGACGTCCACTTCCTCGACGTCAACCGCCGCGACGGCCGAGAGGTCGCCAACCACTTCAAGTGGCTCGCCAACACCTTCCCCGTCACGTTCTTCTTCGTCGGTGTCGGCCTGCGTGCCCGTGGACTGCTCGACGAAGGGCTGTGCGGCGCCGACGCCGCGTTCTCCCAGACCGCCCGGCGCTGGAGCGTGGCGAGCCTCGACCCCTTCGAGATCGCCACCAAGACGGGCCGGGCCACCTGGCGTCAGCTGCTGCTCGGTATCGAACGCGAGCTGGTCCTCGCCAACGCCTATCGGGGCATGATCGCCCGGGACCTCGCCGACTACCTCTTCGCCCGCTCCAGCGGGCACTTCGCCTCGCTCATGTCGCTGCTCGCCCGCGGCTGCTACCGGTCGGTCAAGACCGGAATCGAGACCTTGAGTGTCGAGCTGCTCGACGCGGTGCGCATCGACCAGGCCGCCGAGACGGCCCGAGAACACCTGCATGCTTCGCTCGCCGCCGGGCTGCTGCCGGCCGGCACCGACCGGACACGACGGGAGGGGGCCGCATGACCGTGCGCCTGCCGTTCACCCTCACCCCCCATGAAGGCCAAGACCTTGCCGCCTGGCTGTCCGCCTACGCCGGCCGCCTCGACGTCACCCCCGCCGAGCTGGCCGACGCCCTCGGCCTGCCCGACCACCTTCCCCGGACCCACCGCCATGGCGCTGTGCTCGACGACTGCCACATCCAGACCGTCGCCGCGGGCAGCGGCCTTTCGACCACCGCCATCGAGGCCATGTGCTCGGCCATCCCGGACAGGGCGCCGGCACACCCCGGAGGCGACCTGAGCGTCGTCGAACGGCTCCGCCGCGCCACCACGTTGTCACCGCGGGCACGCCTCCAGCAGGCCACCACCCTGCATCGTCGGCGTCGGGGCGCCGAGGCCGACCCGGCGGTCGAGCGCGCCGGGCGGCTACCGGACCAGCTATGGCCGGTCTGGGCTATCCGCCTGGTCGACGACGACGCCTTCGAGGCGGCCTCCTTCGGTCCCTCGATGCTCGCGGCCCTGCTCCTGGCCCACAGCGATCTCCCCCTGATGCACGTCGCCGCACTGGTCGGCCAAGCGGTGCAGCCTGCCACCGTCGCCTTCCACCTCCGAAAGCTCCTCCAGGTCACCAAGACGGCGGTCCCCCTGCAGATCCTCACCGAGCTGGCCTTCGCTATCGACAC
>JAJZWW010000504.1 GCA_021846485.1 Actinomycetes bacterium | reverse complement strand
CGGGCCCCAAAACGCCTGCCTGCGCGGCGTCGCAGTCGGCAACGCCGACGAGCACTTCGCTGTGGGCGGCGGCGGGAACATCTACGCCCAGTTCGACTACCGGGGTCCGTCGTGGACCAACCAGATCTCTCTCGGCGCCGGCTACTTCACGTCGATCTCCTGCGGTCCCCCGTCGATCGCCGGCCACAGTCACTGCATTTCCGTCGGGACCGATGACACCCTTGCCGCCAGCCGCATTTATGTGACCTTCGACAGCGGCACGACATGGACGCCGGCGGCCTCCCCGCCCGAGGGGAGCCTGCCGCCGCTTCGGGGCGTGTCGGTTCTCCGTGGCGCCCGCGCCGACGGGCTTGCCTGGGCGGTCGGCGACAGGGGCACGATCCTGCGCAGCGACGACGGGGGCAGGACCTGGTCGAAGGAGACCTCGCCCACGAGCGCCGACCTGCTCGGCGTCAGCTGCCCCGCCACCTCGAACCCGCCACTTGTCTGTCTCGCCGTCGGGGCAGGAGGGACAATCCTCGCCCGCCGTCCGGGCGCTCCGTTGGCGACCTGGCCGTACACGGCGACCGTGACCGCCTCAAGCGTCCCCGCGCTCACCATCGGGCGGACCTACCACCTCATCCACCTCGTCAACCTCACCCTCGAGGACCTCGGCGCCGCCGAGGTGGGCCGGGCCACCTTGCACGTCAACGTGGCCGTCTCCCCCTACACCTGCCTGAAGGGCTCGACCGTCAACGTGTTCCGCTACGACGGGCAGTTCTTCCTCCACAACGGTCTCGAGGGCTCCCAGTGCGTGTATGGGACCTGGGAGATCGCACCGGCCGCGATCACCTCGCCGGCACAGGTTCCCCTCCTCACGGCGGCGAGCGTCGCCTTCAGCCCGATCGTGCGACCGCCAGCGCCGTACGCAAGGCTGCTCGTCGCCGGGCGTCACCTCGGCCCCGCGCCCGGGAACGTCTCGCTCATCGGTTACAGCGCCACGACCTCGGGGCCGGTCGTGGCCACGCGCGCCATGTCGTGGGCGACGACGCGCGTCGTGGCGGGGCTCCTGGGCCACGTCACCCTCGGCCATCTCTATGACGTGCTCCTGATCTCGAACTCCGGCGCTGCCGCCTCGAGGTTGGTGAGGGTGCCCAGGATCGTCCCGCTCGCGCTGTCGCCGGTCTCGCTCCCCACGACGAGCTGATCGGCTCCCGACATGCCGAACCTTCGAATGGGGCGCTTACCGCGCCAGGCACGTGTCCGTGCGGCCGCGGCCGTTGCGGCTTGCGCCCTCGCCCTCGCCCTCGCGGGTCCGGCCGCTGTCGCTGCCCCGAGCCCGGCTCCCGCCACAAGGGGCGCGCCCTCGCTCGTGCCGGCCGGGAGCGGCCTCATCGCCTTCCGGGACGCCGCGGGGATCGGGGTGCTCGACCCGGTGACGGGGCGACAGCGCCTCCTGCTCGCCGTGCCGAGCGCCTGCACGGTGAGCCCTGTGCTCGGGGGCGTACCCGCCATCGAGCTGGCCGGCCCCGTGTGGGCGCCGTCGAGCGGTGCGGGCGCGCGCCTTTTCTTCTGGCTCACCGACTGGCAGTACCACCCAAGTCCGGGCTGCGTCCTTCCCCTCCCGCCGAGCTCTGTGCGCGTCGGCGGCCCGATCCTCGTGGAGATGGACCCCTTCACCGGCACGCTCACCGCCGCCGCGGCCGCACCCACGGGGCTTCCCTGTCAGCCCGGCACCGACCTCGCCGCAGTGCCCGGAGCGCTCGGCTTCACCGACGGGGGGTGTGACGAGCCCACGATCGAGGCCCTCGCACTGCCGCTCCGCCCGGGCACCCAGCCGGTGGCCGCCGTGCTGCCGCCGCAGGCCTCGGCGCCCTGTCGTTGCCAGAGCGTCGACGCCCTCCTCGGACCCGGCCCAGCAGGCAGGCTCCTCTACAAACAGGTGCACCTCGGGTTGTCGAGCGCGCCACCGCCCTCGCTTGGATGGTGGAACCCGGCCGGGCGGACTGCCGGGCTCCTCACACCTTCGCCACCGCGGGCGTTGTGGGGCCGCCTTGTGGAGTCTGCCGCCTCGCCGAACGGCCGCCTCGAAGCATTCGCCGCTGGTGCGGGTGGTGCCGGTGTGCTCGACCCGGCCACTGGGGCGTGGTCCCCGATGCCGCTCCCGGCCTGCGGGCGACCCTGCGCCGGCGCAGTCGCCGTATCGTTCTCACCGAACAGCAGCCACCTCGCCGTGGCCTCCAGTGGGGACCTCGTCGTCGACCCGGCGACAGGCAAGGGCTCCCCCGAGGTGCATCTCGGCGGCGCGAAGGTCGCCGACGTGAGCTGGTCGGGGCCACTTGGTGCCCCGCTCGCCCCGGCACCCCCGGTGGCGCTCGCCCGGGCGCTCGGGTCCCTCTTCGCGTCCTTCGCCAGGCTGTGGGGATCGGGGCTCACGGCGACGTGGCGGGTGGAGCCGGCGGCGATGGCCGCCCCTGCCGTGTCGATCGTGTCCCTCCCTGGTCCGGCGAGCGCCCTCGTCATGGTCTCCGACGACATCGCCCTTGCCGCCGGGGGCGGCCGGACGTGGCGCAGCGCCGACGGCGGCCGGACGTGGACGACGGTGACCACCCACTGCGCCCAGCGCCAGATGGTTGGCCCGGGCTTCCCGCCGTGTGACGTCGCGCAGATGGCCGCCTTGCCCGGGGGAGTGGTGCTGGCCGCGGGTGGACCGGCCCTCGGACCGGCCGGCGGGTCGATGGGCCTGTGGCGCTCGACCGACACCGGGCT
>JAJZWW010000503.1 GCA_021846485.1 Actinomycetes bacterium | reverse complement strand
ACGTTCGCGGCCGGCCGGTCGGTCCTGCTCGGCCTCGACCTGCGCGGCGGCGTGTCGGTCGTCCTGCAGCCCCAGGGCAAGGTCACCCCGACGATCCTCACCCAGGCGATCCGGATCATCGACCGCCGGGTCAACGGCCTGGGGGTGTCCAACTCGACGGTCCAGCGGCAGGGCAACAACATCGTCATCGAGCTGCCCGGGGCGAAGAACTCCCAGCAGGCCCTCGGGGTGATCGGCGCCACCGCCCAGCTGTACTTCCGCCCGGTGTACTGCGTCATGCCGCCGTACTCCCCCTCCTCGAAGGGCTCGAAGACCACCACCAAGTCCTCCTCGACCAAGGTGCCCTCCAAGTCCGCAGCCGGGCCGGCCGGAGCGGTGCTCACCTCCTCGACGGGGAGCGCCCCGGGTGCCGGGGCCTCGAAGAGCAGCGCGAAGAGCTCGGGGCTGTCCGCGGCCACCTGCCAGGCGGCCAACGCGGCGTCGATCCCCTCCACCTCCCCCGACAGCGACAACCCGTACAAGACCGTGCTGCTCCCGTCGTCGTCGAGCATGGCCGACGGGAAGGTCCGCTGGCTGCTCGGCCCGTCCGCCGGCCAGGCGGGGATCAGCCAGCCTCTCTCGGGCAGGATCGTGAAGAGCGCATCCGCGGTGACCGGCTCCAGCAACCAGCTCCAGGTGCAGGTCGTCCTCACCAGCAAGGGCCTGGCCCTGTGGAACAAGGTGGCCGCCGTCCGACACCAGAGCTACAACCCGGCCACCCCCAACAAGGAGCCCTACAGCTCCCTGGAGGCGATCGAGCTCGACGGCGTCACCGAGTCCGCGCCGACCATCGCGACCGGCACCTTCGCCGGACCCATGGCGATCAGCGGGCACTTCACCAGCAAGCAGGCCAGCGGCCTGGCCACCGAGCTCAACTACGGGTCGCTGCCGGTCCGCTTCAACCCCCAGACGGTCCAGACGGTGTCCTCCACGCTCGGCTCGGCGTCGCTGCGGGCCGGGCTGTACGCGGGGATCGGCGGCATCCTCGCGGTGCTCGTCTACATGATCGTCTACTACCGGGCGCTCGGCCTGGTCGTCGTGCTCGGCCTCGGCGTCGGCGGGTCGCTGCTCTACGCGGTGCTCACCCAGCTGAGCTACACCGCCGGGCTGGCCCTCACCCTCGCGGGGATCACCGGGATCATCGTCTCGGTCGGTATCACCGTCGACTCCTACGTCGTGTACTTCGAACGGCTGAAGGACGAGGTGCGCTCGGGCAAGACCGTGCGGGCCTCGGTGGAGCGCGGCTTCACCCGCGCCTTCCGGACCGTGCTGACCGCCGACCTGGTGTCGTTCATGGCGGCGGCGATCCTCTACGCCTTCACCGTCGGCGCCGTGCGGGGCTTCGCGTTCACCCTCGGGCTGTCCACGCTGCTCGACGTCTTCGCCGCCTATTTCTTCATCCGGCCGATCGTCATCCTCCTCGGCCGCCGCCGCTCGCTCAGCCGGGGGCGCTTCCTCGGGGTCGCGCGGGGGCTCGGCGTGGGCCCGGCCGGCGGTTCGTCCTGATGCCCCGCCGGGGCGGCGCCTTCGGGCGGCTCTATCGCGGCGAGACCTCGTTCGACTTCGCCGGTCGCTGGCGCCGCTGGTTCGCGATCTCGGGCACGATCATCGTGATCGGGTTGCTGTCGGTGGCGATCCGCGGCGTGGACTTCTCGATCTCGTTCAAGGGCGGCACGGTCTGGCAGGTGCCCACTCACGCGACCACTGGCCAGGTGCGCGCCGCGGTCGAGAAGGTCGACCCGAAGCTCTCGGCGGCCACGATCGTGGTGCTCACCAACCGGGAGACCCACCAGCGCACGGTCCAGGTCTCCGGCGCGGCGAGCCAGACGAGCAGCACCGCGACGGTCAAGCACGTGGCCGCGGCCATGGCCCGCGTCGCCCACGTCAACGCCAACCAGGTCAACATCAACGCCATCGGGCCGTCTTGGGGTGCCGACATCACCAACAAGGCGATCAAGGCGGTGATCATCTTCCTGGTCGTGGTGAGCGGCTACATCTGGCTGCGCTTCGAGGGGAAGATGGCGGTCGCTGCCCTCACCGCCTTGGTCCATGACATCCTCGTCACCGTCGGCGTGTACTCCCTCTCGGGGTTGCAGGTGAGCCCGGACACGGTGATCGCCTTCCTCACGATCCTCGGCTACTCCCTCTACGACACGATCGTGGTGTTCGACAAGGTCGAGGAGAACACCCGGGGGGTCGCCTCGAGCAACCGGCTGACCTACACCGAGACGGTCAACCTCTCGATGAACCAGGTGCTGGCCCGCTCGCTCAACACCTCCTTCGTGGCGATCATCCCGATCTTGTCGATCCTCGTGATCGGCGCCGGCGTGCTCGGGGCGACCGCGCTGAGCGATTTCGGCCTGGCGCTGTTCATCGGGCTCACCACCGGGGCCTACTCGTCGATCTTCATCGCCTCGCCGCTGCTCGCCCTGCTGAAAGAGCGTGAGCCGCGTTACGCCGAGATCCGCCGCCGGATAGGCGCGGGAGCCCCCCGCCGCCTGAGCCCCCGGGCTGCTGCCGCCGGCGAGGACGCGATCACCCCGGCCATTCCCCGCCGGCGGGCGACTCGGTCCACCGGGCTCGACGGCCGCGCTCCAGGGCTACCCGCCCCCGCCGCGGACGCCCGCGCCGCGGGCGCCTCCGGGCCCGGGTCCTCGCGACCGGGCACGGCCGCCCCCTCGGCTGCCCGGCCCACCCGTGGTCGCCGCCC
>JAJZWW010000502.1 GCA_021846485.1 Actinomycetes bacterium | reverse complement strand
CCCAGTTGGGCGGCGCGGGGGTGCGGGTCGTGGTGCTGGGAGCCTCGCCCGGCCGGCGGTTGGCCCGGATGGTGGCGAACCTGGCATTGGCTGACATGATCGGCGACGCCGCTCGCTGAGCTCCGGCTCTCGCGGGTCGATATCGCCTATTTGGTGGCGAGCACGGCGGCGACCGCGCCCAGGGTCATGAACGGCGCCATCGGAAGGCTCGCCCGGCGCCGCCCGAAAGCACGGGCGACGACGAGAGCGCCAGCGGCGGCGATGAACGCGATGAGCGTGCCGTCGACCATCGCGGACCAGCCGAGCCACCCGAGGTAGGCGCCGAGGACACCGGCCCACTTCACGTCGCCGAGACCCATGCCGGCGGGAAACGCGAGACCGAGCGCGAGGTAGAACCCGCCGAGGACCGCGGCGGCGATACCGGCTCGGGCGAGCGGCCACCACGGCCCCGTCGGCAGGCAAGCCGCCACGAGGAGGGCTGCGGTGATCGGGTACGCGGGAAGCACGACCCGGTTGGGGACGCGTCTGGCGGCGAGGTCAGTGGCGCTCACGACGGCGCCGGTCAGAGCGAGGTAGCTGTACGCCGCGAGCGGCGGCGACCACCCGAAGCGCCACACGACGACGGCCTCGATGACCATGCCGGCAAAGGCGGTGCCGGCGATGCGACCAGGCCTGTCGAGGCCGGGGAACGCGCCGGCTCGGGTCACGACGACAGCCGGACGGAGCGGGAGGGCTGAGGCGCGCTGGGGCTGGTGAGGCTGCGGTAGAGGTTGGCGGTGGTCTCGTCCATGTCGACGTCGAGGTCGGCGAGGCGGCGCCGGAGCAGCTGCCAGGTGGCCGTGACGGCGTCGGGGCGGCCGTGGGTGGCGTGGAGGGCCATGAGGCGGCGGTAGGGCTCTTCGGCGTAGCGGTCCAGGTCGATGGCCCGCTCCAGGACCTCGACGGCCATCTCGGGGCGGCCGGCCCGGTCGTCGAGCTCGGCCAGTCGGAGGTGGGCGTCGAGGGCCCGGCGGTGGAGGTCTTGGCGGACCGGTTCGACCCAGGAGTAGCCGACGCCGGAGAGCAGGTCGCCTCGGTAGGTCTCGACCGCCCGGCGCAGCGCCGCCCTGGCGGTCTCGTCGTCGCCCGCTCGTGCCGCCTCGCCGAGCGCGGCCTGGAAGGCCCACAGGTCGCAGGCGATCTCGGCCGGGCTGGGCCGGTAGTGCTCCCCGGTCTTCTCCAGCACTTCGAGGCTGGTGTCGCCGGTGCTGCGCAGCCGGGTGCGCAGATCGCCGAAGGGACGCCAGAACTGGCGGCGGACCTGGTCGGGGCTGGTGTCGGGCCACAGCGCCTCGACCGCCTCGTCGCTGGTGGCGCCCTCGGGGCGCAGCAGGTACCAGGTGAGCAGCGCCCTGGCCCGGCCCCGCAGCCCGGACGTGATCGATTCGCCGTGGACGGCGAGGCGGAACGGGCCGAGCATCTCGACGACGATCGGCCGTACGGCGTCGGCCTCGTCGTCGGAGGGCACGGGCCAGACGCCAGGGTCTTCGGGGACCGGATCGGGGTCGCCGCTGGCGGGGTGCAGCGGGGTGACCGAGCCCTTAGCGTCGGCCACGTCGTCGTCCTCGTCGGGGTTTTGGTTGGCGTCGACGACGGCGGCGAGGAGCTCGGCGGCCTCGTCGGCTCGCAGCCGGTAGAGGGCCGCACCGTCGAGGAAGCGCGACTGGCCGCCACCGTCGACCACGGTCACCGTCCCGTTGGCGTCGAGGGCCATGCGGGTGGCGGCGAGCGGCGAGTCGTCGAGGAAGAGCGCGGCGATGCCGAGGCGGGGCGCGTCGGCGAGCAGCGCCGCCCATCGGCCGTGCGACTCGGCCGGCACCCGGTCGAGGAGCACGACCAGGAGCGGGAGCGGGTTCTCGGGGTTGTCGTGGCGGAAACGGGTGGCGTCGGGTGCGTCGGCTGCCGCCATGCGCCGGGTGCGGGCGATCCGCTCGGCTTCGACCACCCGGGCGACGTGGTCGGTTCCTTCGGCGCGCCGCAGGGACCGGTCGGGGCCGATACCGGGCAGCAGCCGGTTGGCCAGGTCGTCGGTGAGGAGGATCTCGGTGGCGCCGGGGACGGCCCGGACCAGCAGGCCGGCGAGGAGGGCGCGGGCGACGTCGTCGACCGCCGGTCCGCTGAGCGCGGTCCCGGACAGGTCGGTGACCTCGACGGTGACCGCGGCGCCCTCGCGGGTCCCGATCTCGAGCCGGCCGGGGTCCAGGCGTCGCTCGTCGACGTCGACGGGGAACACCGGGACCGTCTCTTGGTCGGGCGCGGTGGTGTCCTCGTCGTCGGGTCGTGCGGCCCGGGCCAGGTGGTGCAGGGTCGGCCGGAGCGGGACCGAGGTGAGGTCCCGGCCGGGCTCGGGGGGACGGTAGCGGTAGGCGTGGCGCCTACGGAGGCGCCCGAGGGCGACGGTGGCGAGGACTCCGGCGGCGAACGAGCCGGCCACGACTGACCCGGAAGGGAGGCGGACCGGTTCGCCGCCACGAGTCGTGTGGTAGGCGGATCCGTTGGTGGCGTGCGGCTCGGCGGGGCGGCGGGCGGGCACGGTGGACGACGGGCTGGTGGTGCTCGGCGCAGGGGTGTGGGCCGGCGGCGGGTCGGGCGGTGCCGGAGGGCTCGGCGCTGTTGGCGGGGTCGTGGTCGATGGCGCGACCGGGGCGACGAGAACAGGGGTCGCGGCGGCGGGCAGGAGGAGGGTCCAGCCGGGGTCGATCCAGTGGGGGCCGGTGAGCGTGGT
>JAJZWW010000501.1 GCA_021846485.1 Actinomycetes bacterium | reverse complement strand
GAAGCGGTCCGCGCCAACCAACGGGACCTCACCCAGCCGCCCCGCTACCCCCACCCGCAAGACGCCCAAGCGTCAGGGGCCGACAGACTCATAACTGCGAAAGTCGAGTGTAGATGCGACCGAACACGTCGTCTCCGGCCCGGTGGCCCATGAACCGGCGCCGCACGGTGTCCTCGATGCCCTCCTGCCAGGCGAGATCGGTCGCCAGGCTCTTGCGCAGCAGGTGGGAAGAGACCCGGAAGCCGAGATCGGCGGTGGCAAGGCCTTCAGCAATGGTGGCGTCCTCGAAGGCGTGGACGTAGCCCTGCTGACCGGACCGGTTGGTCTCATGGATGCCAGGCACCAGCCGGTCGGCCGGGTCGATGTGGCCGGTCGCGGGATCGGCATGGAAGGCGTCGATGCTGAGGTGGATCAGTTCCAGCATCTTGGCTGGCACGACGAGCATGCGGGAGCCGGCCGCGGTCTTCATCGTCTGCTTGTAGGGGACGGCAACGATCATGCCCTGGTCGTCTCGGACGTTGAAGGAGCGCCCGCCCTGGCCCTGGGCGGCGAGCAGCGCGGTGTCGCCCAGCTCGATCACGTCGCCGAGGAGCACGCCGAAGGCCTCGGAGATGCGCAGGCCCATGATCCGCTGCAACCAGAACACGATCTGGTGAACCGGTTGGAGGTGGGCGGCGATGCGGGCGCACTCGGGCAGGGTGAGCGGCCGGGGCTGGCGGGTCGGGCGACGGGTGCGGGCGGCGGCCAGGTCGGGGGTCGGGGCGTCGAGGCTCTCGGTGGGGTCGAAGCCAGCTTGGGCGAGGCCGTTGGCGCGGGCGAAGCCGAGGATCCGGCGCAGCACCCACAGGGCGTCGGCCACGTACCGCTGGGAGAGGCCAGTGGGCGTGTGGCGCTTGTTCCGTACCGCGTCGAGCGCGGCGTGCGGGACTCGGACGTGGCCTTTCGGGTTGCGGTAGGCGCCGGGCAGCTCGCCGTCGCGCCAGCGGCGCCGCACGGTCGGCAGGCTCATCCCCGACAGTCGGGCCACCTCGGCCAGAGTCAGCTCCTCCGTTCCGCGATCGCTGCCGGCACTGGCCGCGACGGCGGGCGTGGCCGGGACGGAACGGGTCTTGGTGGTGTGCTCGCGGCCGACCAGGTGGAGCAGCCAGTCATGTGCCATGTAGTAGGTGACGTCGGCGACGGTCGTGGTGCGGGGCGCGAACCATGGGACTAGGTAGCCGTCGATGATGCGGCGGACCCGTTCGGCCCGGTCCGGACCACCCCGGCGCAGATCTTCGTAGGCGGCGTCCATCCACGCCTTGGCCACCGAGGCAACGTCGGGCTGCAACTTTGCCGCCGCCGGCTTGGTCAGCTTGGGTCGCTCCGCCCGCTTGCGGGTGCGGAAACGTTCGGCGTCGGGCAGAGGTCGGCCAGCTTGTGCGGCGGCGACGGCCTGGGTGAGCCAAGCCCGGGCGTCGTCTTCGGCGAGGAAGGATTCGTAGTGACGGCCGGAGGCAGCTGCCTTGTCGGGAACGCTGGCCCACCACCGCCCCCGGGTGAAGCGCAGCCCGCCAGTGAGGGGCCTGGCCATCAGTCCGCTCCCCGCTTGGCGAGGGTTTCGACAGTCAGCTGGCGCAGGAATGCCAGCTGGTCATCCTGGCGGGCCACGAGATCCTCCAGTGCCGCCACTTTGGCGAGGGCGCGGACCAGCTCGACGGCGATCGGCTCGGCCCGGTCCCCCGCCTCCTCAGGCGGTGGCGCCGGACCGTCGGGGTCGATCGGACGGTACAGGCCGGCGGCGAGCAGGTCGTCGAGGGGGATTGCCCAGCGGTTCTCCCGCAGCCGGGCGTGGGGGAACCGGCCGTTGCGGCGGGCCCGGACGATGGTGTCCTTGCTGCACCCGGCCAGGCGGGCCGCGTCCTGCTGGCTGACGAGCCGCTCGCTCACCGATCCCCCACAGTCCCGCGACCGACCGCGCATCGGGGCGAGGCGTTCGGAAGCAGCTGCCCGCTCGACGCCGTCGTCAAGGCTCGCCGCCGTACGCCGCGGCCGCCGGGCGCAACGAGCGGGGCCCGCAGTGGTCTCGGTGCCCGTCGTGTCCCGTACTCGCATGGTTGTTCGGCCTCCCTCCGGGCTTGTGGTCGTCGGCTCCCCGATGCTCGGGGCTGCTCGACTGGAGGAGGCCACACCTCGGCGGAGGAAGTCAAGGCCTCCGCCAAGAGACCGACCGGGGCGCGAGCCGGGGCGAGCTGGGCGCCGCCGACGGGCGCCAAGACGGTCCGACCGAGCCTCATGCCACGGTCCCCCGCCGGCCGCCGCCGTGCCGTTCGGGGGTGGCCGGGCTGAGCCGGAACACCAAGAAGTCCTCGTGGGACGTGACCAGGCGGGGCACGCCCGCGGCTCGGGCCTTGCGGACCTGCTCGAGGGCAAAGAAGGAGCTGCGAGGTACGAGCGTCTCGTCGCGCAGCCCGGCGAGCAGGGCGACGTTGCGTTCGTAGAGGACCAGTCCGGATGCTTCGCCGACCCGGACGAGAGCGCCGGGGAGGTCGACGAGCTGGCCGTTGTGCCACCAGGGCCGCACGGTCATGGCGACGACGCCGTCGGGGCGGAGCAGGCGGGCACAGCCGGCGAGGATCGTGTGCATCGCGTCGAGGAGGCCGTCGAGGCCGACGTGGGCGAGGTTGGCCGGGTCGGTCGAGTAGCGGTGGTGGCTCTTGGTGATGCCCTGGCCGGGTCGGGCGGTGACCCGGCCGTGCAGCGACGGCCCATACGGCGGGGAGGTGAGCACCA
>JAJZWW010000500.1 GCA_021846485.1 Actinomycetes bacterium | reverse complement strand
CCGGAGGCGCTGTCCTCCGTGGTCTGCCTATTAGATAGACTCCCGGTCATGGCCGCGCCGGTCCGCTACGCCTTCACCACCGACGACTGGCGGCGCATGGGCGAGGCCGGCCTGTTCGGGGAAGACGACAGGGTCGAGCTGCTGGATGGGGAGGTCGTCGCGATGTCGCCCATCGGCAGCGGTCAGGCGGCGTGCGTCAAACGGTTGGCCCGGCTGCTCTCCCGGTCCGTGGGCGACCGGGCGATCCTGTCGGTCCAGGACCCGGTCCGCCTGGACCGCCATTCCGAGCCCCAGCCCGACCTGGCGCTGCTGCGCCCGCGACCGGACTTCTACGCAGCTGCGCACCCGGGGCCTGCGGACATCCTGCTCCTCGTGGAGGTGGCCGAGACGAGCCTCTCCTTCGACCGGGACCAAAAGGCCGGGCTCTACGCCCGATCCGGGGTCCCCGTCACCTGGGTCGTCGACCTGGCCGGCCAGGAGGTGCTGGTGCTGAGCCGCCCCGGGCCCAATGGCTACCTGGCGGAGGAGCGGGCCCTGCGGGACGGTCGCCTGAGCCTTGCCGGCCTGGGTGACCTGGGCGACGTGGCGGACCTGGCCGTCGACGACGTGCTCGGCGCCGCCTGACCGGACCGGCCGCTCCGACCGTACCCGCAGGCGGCGGTGCTCGCCGCGATCGGCACTGGCGGGTAGACCGCGAGACCGGTTCTCGTCGCCCTTCCAAGCAGGTCAAGGCCTTCCGCAGTTGGGCGGCCCGCGCCCGTGGTCCCTCTCGCCCCGACGCCAACCGTGAGCGCCGCCTCGCAGCCCCGGCCCCACCGATCGGTGGACGCGGGGATACCCGATAGCCATGGGCTCCTCCTGGTCCGGTCCCTTCTGCGGACCCCAGCGAGCCAGTCCGCCAGGCAATGCTATTATCCGGCTACACAGATGCGACGGCTGGCAGGTACCCGCGAGGAGCGTTCATGGGTTACGACTTGGCGATCATCGGATCAGGAGGGGCGGGCTTCGCGGCAGCGATCGCCGCTACCACGAGGGGCTTGCGGGTGGTGATGGTCGAGCGGTCCACAACGATCGGGGGGACGTGCGTGAACGTGGGCTGCATCCCCTCCAAGGCGCTGTTGGCCGCGGCCGAGGCGCGCCATGTCGGCGTCGAGGACCGGTTCCCGGGGATCGCCACGTCCGCGGCACCGACCGACATGGCCGCCCTGATCGCCGGGAAGTCCGAGATCGTAGGCACGCTACGCAAGGAGCGCTACGAGGACCTCGCGTCCGACTACGGCTGGGATGTCCGCCGGGGTGACGCCCGCTTCACCGACGGCCCGGCCCTCCAAGTCGACGGGGAGCGGATCGGCGCCGCCCACTACCTGGTGGCGACCGGGGCGGCGCCGTCGGTGCCGGCGGTGCCGGGACTGGCCGAGACCGGCTACTTGACCTCGACGACCGCCTTGGAGCTCGACGAGCTGCCCGGGTCGCTCGTCGTGGTGGGCGGCAACTACGTCGGCCTGGAGATGGGCCAGGCCTTCGCCCGCCTCGGCGCCTCGGTGACCCTGATCGAGGCATTGGACCGCCTGGCGCCGGGAGAGGAGCCGGAGCTGTCGGCGGTGATCACCGGCGTGCTCGCCGACGAGGGCGTCGACATCTGGACCTCGGCGGCCCTGGCGGGGGTGTCCCGCGAGGACGGCAAGGTGCTAGCCCGAGCAGCCGACGGCCGTGAGGTGCGCGCCGATGCGATCTTGATGGCGACGGGGCGCCGCCCGGTCACCGCCGGCCTCGGCCTGGAGGCGGTCGGGGTGGAGACCGGCCGGGCCGGGGAGATCGTGGTCGACGACGGTCTTCGGAGCACCAACCCGAGGATCTGGGCCGCCGGGGATGTCACCGGGGCGGCGCAGTTCGTCTACGTGGCCGGGGCGCACGGCACCATGGTCGTCGACAACGCCTTCGGCGACGCAGGGCGCAAGGTCGACTACTCGCACCTGCCGAGGGTCACCTTCACCACCCCCAACCTGGCCGCAGTCGGCCTCACCGACGCCCAGGTCGCCGACGCCGGCATCGAGTGCACCTGCCGGGTGCTGCCGCTGGCGTACGTGCCCCGGGCGATCGTCAACCGCGACACCCGCGGGGTGGTCAAGGTCGTCGCCGAGGTGGGCACCGGGAAGGTGGTCGGCATCCACATCGCCGCGGCGAACGCCGGGGACGCCATCCTCGCCGCCACCTACGCCCTCGAGGCGGGCATGACCACCGACCAACTGGCGTCGACCTGGACGCCGTACCTGACCATGGCCGAGGGCATCAAGCTGGCCGCCCAGAGCTTTCGCACCGACGTCGCCAAGCTGTCGTGCTGCGCAGCATGACAGGCGCCCCGAGCGCCCCGACCGTCAGCTCCCGGCGCCGGCGAGACGAGCCAGGAGGGCCAGAGCCTCATGCTCGCGCAACTCGCAAGTCCAGTTCCCCAACGCCGTGTCGATGATCCCCAACTCCCGGGTGACACAGCAGGCAAGTTCCTTCTCAGTACATGTACATGTACATCGGCCTGGACGAAACGGCACCGCCCGGGGCGGTGGGCGTCACGGCAAAGTCGCCGCCGTGGTACCGGCGCTGGTCGCTCCCGTCGGGGTCGAGGGAGTCGTGTTCGAATGCCTGCTCGAGGCAGTGGCGGCAGCGAGCAGTTGGGTCATGGTGGAGTCTGGCACGCTGTTGCGGTAGCGGATGTGGCCGCCGGGGCCGACGAGCACGTACTGGTCGGGGGTGCCAGAGGGGTCGTACGCCATGG
>JAJZWW010000499.1:2049-2776 GCA_021846485.1 Actinomycetes bacterium | reverse complement strand
GTCCCCAGCCGGTGCCCGACCCGCTTGGCGACCGCAGCCGGCTCGGCACGTGCCTCGCCTGCTGGTACACCACCCTCAGCCCCTCCGACGACGACATCACCTGCCCCGAGTGCGGCGAGGACCGCTACGTGGTGACCGAGATGGCCGAGCCCCTCGGCTACCGCACCATCTACGGGTGGGCGCCGGACTACGACGGCAACGACCCCTGGATCTCCGGCTCCGGCCTGGCACGAATGACCTTCGACGAGAGCGCGGCACCGACCCCGGGGCCCACCGCCGGCAACCTCGCCACGCGCGGCGGCAAGGTCCAGCTCATCGCCGCCAACACCGGCAGCGAAGGCGTCGGATTCGCATTCCGCGGGACCGCCCCACCGGGACGCAGGGACTGGGAGGGTCTGCTGGTCCAAGAAGCCTTCGACACCGCCCAGGGCTACTCCCCAACGCCATGGGTGCCGCCACTCGACCAGCAGTTCGAATCGGCCGCCATCGGCAGCCGCAAGGTCACCGACGCCCTGCTCCTCAGCCCCATCGACCTGCCCCCCGAGGTCGACCTCTACCCCGGAAGGATCGAAGCCCGATCCGCATGGCTCTCCGCGGCCTACCTCTTCCGGGAGGCGGCATGGCGGGTGCTGGAGGCCGCACCCGAGGAGCTGACCGCGGGCTTCAGCCCGCTCCCGACGCCCATGGGCATAAGCGGCGAGATCTACCTCACCGACACGCAGATCGG
>JAJZWW010000499.1:0-2039 GCA_021846485.1 Actinomycetes bacterium | reverse complement strand
CTACGCCCGCTACTTCAAAGCGAGCGAGCGTCGCCTACAAGAGCTGGTGGACGCGGTCGAGGAGC
This sequence comes from Actinomycetes bacterium, assembly GCA_021846485.1. GTDB lineage: Bacteria > Actinomycetota > Acidimicrobiia > Acidimicrobiales > Palsa-688 > JAKAQB01. Next base: position 1,974 of record JAJZWW010000499.1, on the reverse strand, counting down.
GCACCGCCGCGTACGGCCAGCACGTCGGACCCGACGGCCAGCCGTGCCGGGGGTCGTGCTACGCCTGCTTGCAGGACTGGTCCAACAGCAGGCTGCACCCGCTCCTCGACTGGCGCCTGGCGTGCGACATGGCCGAGCTGCTTCTCGGCCGAGCCTTCGCTCCGCTCCGCTGGTCCGAGCACGCCGAGCAGGCCGCCCGAGCGTTCGCGGCGGGAGTGCCGCACTGGCGCGACGACCTGCTCGCCGAGCGCCCCGTCCTTCGCAGCGACCGGGACAACCGGGTCTGCGTTGTCGTCCACCCCCTCGAAGCGACGAGCGAGGCGCGCCGAGGCCCGACCCTGGCCCGAGTCGTGGCCCACGCCGAGGCGACGCAAGCCGACGTTCGCTTCTGCTCGTGGTTCAATCTCATCCGCACGCCAGGCCAGGCACTGATCGCTCTGGATTCCGTGGGCGATGCCTAACACGGAGCGGCTCACCGAGGTGAGCCCCACCCTGATGGCGGCGATCCGACGATGCGGCCTGGCTGTGCACCTGAGCCGAACCCACCAACGCCATGTCGGTGGGTGGCTGTCGAACCCTTCCGCCCGTCTCGGAGGCGCAGCACACCGGGTCCTCGGATGGGTCTCTACCGGCGGGTGCACGGGGCTCGGCTCGTCCGAGCTGGAAGTGGCGGTCCGGCAGCGATGGCGCTGCGAGGTGACCGTCGAAGAGCAGGCCGCCGCCAGATCTCCTTTAGAGAGCTACTTCGGCCCGGCCCCGTCATGGCCCGGGTACGCGACGACCGAGGAGCGCCTCGTCATCGAGGCAGGTTGGTTGGCCGAGGAGATACCAAGCCGAGCGAAAGTTTCTGGACGTTCTTGGCTGATTCTGTGGCATTCTCCGTCGAATGCCGCTAATGTTGACTCATGAACGGGCGACGAGCAAGGCAGTTGAAAGCGGAAGAGCAGTACGGCGTGCGGCGTTGGGCGGTTGAGCAGATCTTGAAAGGGGGGAGGGTTGAAGATGTCGCCGCCAGTTTGGGCTATGACCGCTCGACGGTGTTCGCGTGGATGAAGCGTTACGGAGATGGCGGCTTGTCGGCCTTGAACACCAAGGCCCGTTCGGGGCGGCCCCCGAAGCTGAGCCCTCAACAGCGAACGAAGCTGCTGAGGACAATAGTCGGCGCCGACCCCCGCCAGCTGCGGTTCGCCTTCGCACTTTGGACTCGGGCAATGGTAGCTGAGTTGGTCGAACGTGACTTCGGTGTCATCATGAGCGTGTCGGCCGTGGGCCGAATGTTGCGGAGAGCCGGATTGTCTCCCCAACGGCCGCTGTGGCGGGCCTACCAGGCCGACCCTGACGCGGTGGAGGCGTGGAAGCGTGAGAAGTTCCCGGCGATCCGGGCTGAGGCGGCCAAGGTTGGAGCCGTGGTGCTGTTCGAAGATGAAGCGTCGCTGCGCTCGGACTTCCACTCCGGCACGACCTGGGGGGTCGTCGGTCAGACCCCGATAGTGAAGACCACCGGAGCCCGCTATCGGGTCAACATGATCTCGGCGGTCTCTGCCCAGGGCGCCTTGAAGTTCACCCTCACCGAGCGAAACGTCGACTCCGAGGTGTTCATCGACTTCTGCAAGCGACTACAGCACGACTATGGGGACCAGCCCGTGTTCCTTGTCGTCGATGGCCACCCGTCGCACAAGTCCAAGAAGACCCAGGAGTGGGTGGAATCGACCAAAGGCCAGTTCCGCCTCTTCTATCTTCCCGCCTACTCACCGCAGCTCAATCCCGACGAGTGGGTCTGGAACAACGTGAAATCCGCACGGGTCGGCAGAGCAGGGATCGTGAGCGCCGACGACTTGCGCCTCAAGGCGATCGCCGCGCTGCAGCGACTGGTTGACTTACCCGATATCGTCCGTGGCTTCTTCGGCGATCCCGACCTGCGCTACATAACGGCCGGGTAGTCGTGGGACTTACGCTCGGGTTAGTAACGCGCGC
>JAJZWW010000498.1 GCA_021846485.1 Actinomycetes bacterium | reverse complement strand
GCATCTACCACAGCCAAGGGCACCCCCGCCGAAACGCTCACCCGCCAGGAGCGCCTGGTCGCCCCTCTGATCGCCAACGCCCAGGGCAGGCCCCGTGCGCCGACCATCCCAACCGCTGGCGCCACACCGGTGAGCCCCGGTCCGACGACCACGCCCGTGGCCCGTGCTACGAGCCCGCGCCACCCCGGCGGGGCGGCGACGAGCGGTGAGCACGACGCCCATCCCCCGGGCGGGCGGCCGGGCCAGGTCCGGGTGCCGTCTGGCTGCGGGGCTCTCGGGGGTGATCCGCCAACGCCTTCAGCGCTTCGGCGCGCACCCGGGCGGGCTCTGCCCCCATCTCGGCGAGGACCCGGATACCGACCCCCTCGCCCTCGCGAACCAGGCCCAACAAGATGTGGGGCTGCCAATCTCGCCGTCGCCCAGGTCGAGGGTCTCTCGCAGCGACAGCTCGAGGACCTTCTTCGCTCGCGGAGTGAACGGGGGCGACCCTCGCAGCGAGAAGTCGGTCTTTCCCGCCGTCCGGCGGACCGCTTCGCTGGCCGCGTCGAGCGACACCCCGAGCGAGGCGAGAACCCTGGCGGCCACCCCAGCGTCCTCACACGACAGACCCAGCAGTAGGTGCTCGGCGCCGATGAAGCCATGTCCCAGCAGCCGGGCCTGCTCCTCGGCGTGCACGAGCACCGCCCGGGAGCGGTCGCTGAAGCGCTCGAACACAGCCTGCAGGCTACGACAGCGGCGAAGCGCCTGGCCGGTAACCGGAAGCCCAGCCCCTCTCATCGCGGGATCCCCGGCTACTGCGACGCTCGGACGTCCTTCATCCGTCGGTAGAGCCTGAGAAGCTGGTCGGGGACGGCGACGAAGCCGTGACGGGCGTAGAAACGAGCGGCGGCCTCGTCGATAGCGTCCACCACGACGAGCCGGGCGGCGGCTGCTTCGCCAGCAGTGACCGCCTTGCGCAGCGCCTCGGCGAGCAGTAGCGCTCCGAGCCCCTGACCTTGGGCTGAACTGTCGACGGCCAGCCGGGCGAGCAGGACCATGCCGACCGGGTATCCCGGCAAGCCCCCTACGAGCGACTGGGGTGCCTCGGCGCGCTGCACGGAGCCCATCGTGAGGCTGAAGTACCCCGCGACACGTTCGGCGTCGACGAGCACAAAGGTGCGGGCAACGTCCATCTGCTGCGAGGCGAGGGCGTGGGTCTGCAACCAACGGTCGAGGGACTCGTTGCCGGAGTGGAAGTCGCCGAGGTGATGGTGAGGACTGAGCCGCTCAAGACGGCGACTGGTCACCTCTCAGGCAGCTTCGGGTGGCTGCGAAACAGCTCAACCAGCTCGGGAACCGGGATCTGCGGCTTGTCTAGCTCGGCCAGGAAGCGGTCGAAGGCGTCGTTTGAGAGCACGATGTCCCGGTGGGCTTCGATCACGCTGCTGGCCCGTTTGGTCACCGTGTCGAGCACGAAGCTGGTCACCGTGGTGCCCTCGAGTTCTGCAGCGTGGCGGATGAGGGCTTCCTGGTCTGGGCTCACGCGCATCTCCAAGCGGTGGCGCTTCGAGGGGTGGACGACCTTGCTCATATCCTGAACTATACAGCGTCCGGACGCTGTCCGGACAGGGACCTCGGCGCGACGTCCCGTAGCCCGATTGCTCAGTGGTGGCGCTCACCGTTGCAGACCTGTCGTCCGCTACCGGGCAGAGTTCTCTCTTGGATGGATGCAGTTCACTCGGCGGCAGTGCAGCCCTGGGATACGCAGCGAGGAAGACCGTCGCCTTTCGGCTGTCCCGCGGCCAGCGAAAGGCCCGGCAGCGACCGCCCCGATCGGCGAGTGGTACAGGTGCCGATGCGAAACGCATCGCATCGCGTCGGCCTGAGCTAGCATGTCAAGGTGACCAGGGCTATCACCGTCCGCCTGGATGACGCCGACCACGAGGCGTTGGCTCGGCAGGCTGACCAGCTGCGGGTCCAGCCGGGCACGCTGGCGCGGATGCTTGTCCATGCAGGCCTGACGGAGATTCAACCAGCGCGCTCGGATGCGCGGGGCGCCATCGCCCGGCTGGTTCGCCGTTCCCAACAGGGGCCGCCGGCCGACGCGGTCACGCTGGTGGCTGACGCCCGCGCCCAGCTTGGCGAGCAACGATGAGTGTCGTCGTCGACGCCAGCGTGATCGTCGCCCTGATGGTCGCCGATGAACGCCAGCCGGCGGCGCAGGCGCATCTGGAGGGGTGGGTGGAGTCCGGTGAGGAACTGCATGCGCCGGCGGTGTTGCCCTACGAACTGGCCAATGTGCTCGCCAGGCTCGTGTTCGACGGCGCCCTCGAGGCCGACAGGGTTGTCGAGATCTGGCCAGACGTGGCTGCGCTTGGCGTGGAGTTCCATCCGTTTGACCCCCGGGAGGATGGCCCCGCCGTCGCGGTTATCACCACACGGCTACGGCGGCGCCATGCCACCGATTCCACCTACATCCACCTGGCGCAGCAGCTCGACACACAGGTGTGGACCCTCGATGGGCCGCTCGCCCGCAACGCGGCCGACGTTGGTCTGCCGGTCAAGCTGATCACCTGACCTATCGCGCTCAGCGAACCCTCTGCGGTGACCCGGCAGGTCAGGAGGGTATCCGGGGTGACGTGTCCCGTATGCCTGCCCCGAGAAAGTCCCCGGTGCCGGGGGACTATGGGGAACGGGCCGGTGTCCGACGTCCGCGCCGGAGGTGGTGGAGGTTGGTAGCTCGGTGGCTCGTGACCAGTGCGTGTGCGCTGAGCGGGGCTGCGCCTCAGATCCAGAG
>JAJZWW010000497.1 GCA_021846485.1 Actinomycetes bacterium | reverse complement strand
AAGTACCAGTACGGCGTCGAGGGCATGTGCCGGGTCGGCCGCGCCCAGTCGTAGGCGAAGGCCAAAGTGAACCAGCCGGTGAGCGGGCGGACCTTCTCCTGGCCGACGTAGTGCGCCCATCCGCCGCCGTTCACCCCTTCGCAGCCGCCCAGCATGAGCAGCGACAGGAAGGTCCGGTAGACCTGGTCCGAGTGGAACCAGTGGTTGGTGCCCGCCCCCATGGCGATCATGGACCGGCCCCCCGAGACCTCGGCGTTGCGGGCGAACTCCCGTGCCACCCGGGCGCACGCCGAAGCAGGCACCGAGGTGATCGTCTCCTGCCACGCCGGCGTATAGGGGGCATCTGCGTCGTCGTAGCCCGAGGGCCAGTCGCCTGGGAGACCGGGCCGGGCGACGCCGTAGTGCGCCATCACGAGGTCGAACACCGTCGTCACGAGCCGGTCGCCGACCCGGATCGCCGGCACCCCACGGCGAAGCACCCCGCCCCCCTGGTCGCCGACGTCGAAGCGGGGCAGGTCGATCGGCAGCGCCTCGACGCCCGGACGGCCGTAACACGACAGCGCCGGCCGGATCTCCCCGAGGTCGAGGTTCCAGCGGCCCTTCCCCTCCTCGCCCCAGCGGAAGCCGATCGACCCGTTCGGCACCACAGGTTCGCCGCTCGCCTCATCGAGCACGACGGTCTTCCACTGCGCCTGCTCATCATCGGCCTGCTCGCCATGGACCTGCTCACCGTTTCCCGCCGCCTCGCCGTCATGTCCGAGTGCTGAGGCGGTCAAGAAATGGTCGGGAACGAACGCGTCGCCGTGTGCACGCAAAGTGACGAGGAACGGTAGGTCGGTGTACGTGCGGGCGTAGGACTCGAAGCGCGGGACCTGGCGGTCCCGGTAGAACTCGGAGAGCATGACGTGGCCCATCGCCATCGCCAGTGCCCCGTCGGTGCCCGGATTCGCCGCGAGCCAGTCGTCGGCGAACTTGGTGTGGTCCGAGTAGTCCGGGGAGACGACCACCACCTTCTGGCCGCGATAGCGGGCCTCGGTCATGAAATGGGCGTCGGGGGTGCGGGTGATCGGCAGGTTCGTGCCCCATACGATCAGGTAGGAGGCGTTCCACCAGTCGGCCGACTCGGGCACGTCGGTCTGGTCGCCGAAGACCTGGGGGGAGGCGGGTGGCAAGTCGGCGTACCAGTCGTAGAAGGAGAGGATCGTCCCGCCCAAGAGCGAGTAGAAGCGGGTGCCCGCCGCGTAGGAGGTCATCGACATGGCCGGTATCACGGTGAACCCGGCCGTGCGGTCAGGGCCGTAGGCAGCGACGGTGTGGACGTGAGCGGCCGCGACGAGTTCGAGCACCTCCGGCCACGATGCCCGGACGAAGCCGCCCCGGCCCCGCGCCTGCTTGTAGGCGGTGGCCGTCTCGGGGTCGCCGGTGACCTCGGCCCAGGCGGCGACCGGGTCCCCGCCGTTGGCGGCCTTGGCCGCCCGGAACGCCTCGAGCAGCACACCTCTGACATACGGGTAGCGCACCCGGGCCGGAGAGTAGGTGTACCAGGAGAACGACGCGCCGCGGGGACAGCCACGTGGCTCGTACTCGGGCGAGCCCGGGCCGACCGAAGGGTAGTCGACCGCCTGGGTCTCCCAGGTGATGATCCCGTCCTTCACGTAGACCTGCCACGAGCACGACCCGGTGCAGTTCACCCCGTGGGTGGAGCGCACGATCTTGTCGTGGCGCCACCGTTCCCGGTAGAACTCCTCGGCCCGGCGGCCCCCGCGGCGGTGGATCTCCCGGGCGTCGGACGAGGGCTCCCCCGGCTGGATGTAGCGTGCCGCCCGCACCAGGCCCGTCTCGGCGAGGAGCCCGTCGTGGGCCGCCGCGTGCTCAGCGTCACGTGCCATCGCTCTCCGTTCAGCCGCCAAGCACACCGAGCGCTTAGCCAGGCGATACTGCTGCAGTGTCTACTGCCGCGGTGTCTACTACCGGATGGAAATACATTGGCGGAGCCTGGGCGTGACTGTCAAGCAGACGGGCGGTTCTCGTGCTCGGCTCTCGATGAGCAACACCCGTCAGTTCCGGCCAAGCCTCGCGATCGCGCTGAGCATCGTGGGTGTCGGTGCACTTCTCTTGACGACCACGAGGACGCCAGCGGGCGGGGCGCTTGGGCAGCGCATGCTCACCAGCTTTCGACACGCAATGCGCGCCACTGCCGATCGGCTTCTTCGAAGTCCGTGGCCAGCGCCGGTGTAGCGGGGTCGATAACGACGGCGGGCTGCGCCCGTGGTGGTGGCCCATCGGGGTAGGTGATCCGGATGCGCCCGTAGGCGGCGACGAGCGGACTGTTGGTCTCGACCCGGCCCACGAGCAGTGGACTGGTGCGGTGCCGGGGGATCACGATCGTGAGGTCCGCTTCGTCCCGGTTGTCTGCGCCCGCGGTGACCGCCCCTCCGGCCAACGCGTCGGGGTCGATCTCGGCGCCCAGGCTGACCTCGACGCCGGCGCCCTGGCAGCCGGCCAACAGCGCGTCGCCAAGGACGCGCCCGAGCGCAGCGAGCGGGTGCTCCTCGGGAGTGACCAGGCGGACCTGGAGCCGCTGGCTGAGCCGACGAGCGCGCCGGGCGAGCCGCATGGCCAGGCCATAGGGCGCTGGCGGGCAGCGGTAGGGGAGGGACGAGATCACGACGTCGACGACGCCCCGCTCTACAGAGCGGATTCGTGGCGCGGCTGCCTCGGCCCCGGTCGGGTCCCAGAAGCCGACGATCTCCCCCCGCGTGGCGCGGCCGACAGGATCGAG
>JAJZWW010000022.1 GCA_021846485.1 Actinomycetes bacterium | reverse complement strand
GTAGGGCTGCGCTCCAACGTCACGATCATGTTCGGCGCCGTCGAACGGCCGGTGCACTGGGCCCGCCACCTGCTGCGCACCCGGGCCCTGCAGCGGGAGACCGGCGGGTTCACCGAGCTGGTCCCGCTGCCGTTCGTGCACATGGCCACCCCGATCTACCTGCAGCGCCGGGCCCGGCGCGGACCGACGTTCCGGGAGGCGCTGCTCGTGCACGCCGTCGGCAGGATCGCCTACGCCGGAGACATCCCGAGCGTGCAGGCGTCGTGGGTCAAGCTCGGACCCGACGCCATCCCCCAGCTGCTCGCCGCCGGCTGCAACGACCTCGGCGGCACGCTCATGGACGAGAACATCTCTCGGGCCGCCGGCGCCACCCACGGCCAGATGATGACCCCCGAGGACTTTCGCCGGATCGTGGAGCCCCTCGGCCGCCCCCTCGAGCAGCGCACCACCCTCTACGGCAGGGTCCCCCAGCCGGCCTGAGCTGAGACCTGCCGGCCCGGCGTGTTCGTCCGGCGGGCCGGTGCGGTGCGGTGCCGCTACAGGTACGTGCCCCCCGGGGCGCTCGGCCGCTCCTCCCCCGGCGGAAGGCTCCGGCGGCGCATCTCCTCGAGCTGCGTGCGGGCGGCCATCTGCTGGGCGAACAGCGTCGCTTGGATGCCGTGGAACAGCCCCTCCAGCCAGCCGACCAGCTGGGCCTGGGCGACCCGCAGCTCGCCCTCGCTCGGCACCTCGCCGGCGCCGAAGGGCAGGGTCAGCCGAGCCAGTTCCGCGCGGAGATCGGGTGACAGGCCGCTGGCCAGCTCCTCCACCGAGGTGTCATAGACCTCGCGCATGCGGGTCCGGCTTGCCTCGTCGAGGGGCGCCTGGCGGACCTCCTCGAGCAGCTGCTTGATCATCGAGCCGATCCGCATGACCTTGGCCGGCTGCTCCACCGCCTCGCCGCCCTGGCCGTCCTCGGTCGGCGGGTCACGCACGATCACCAATTCGGAGGCGGGATGCTCGGAAGAGGTCATGGTCCCAGTCTGCCGGAGAAACCGGATCAGCCGGCCACCGCCAGCAACGGGACCCACATCTCGTCGGGGGTGAGCGACCCGTGCCGGCAGACCAGCCTTGCGTCGCCGGCGTCGCCGGCGTCGCCGGCGTCGAGATAGCCGACCGGCTCCCAGGGGACCAGGGCCACGTCGCCGAGCCGGCCGCGGGCGGTCGGGCCCAGCGGCCCCCCGTACCAACCCTCGGCGTCGAGCTGGTCGACCGTGCGCACCCAGGCCTCCGCTGCGTAGCGCTCTCGGAGGGCAGCCTCGACGTCGCCGGCGGCGCCCGGGCGGGCGTGGAACCACCGGAACCGGGCCTCACCGGACAAGAGGCGCACCCCGTCGAGCACGTCCCGGTCGAGCGGGCGGGCGCCGGCGCCGACCTCCACCTGCCCGTGATCGGCGGTGACCACCAGCGCGGCCCCGGGGGTCAGCACGCCGGCCACCTCGGCCACCAGCCGGTCGGCCCAGCGCAGCTCGGCCTCGTAATGGGGTCCGAGCCCGCTCACGTGGGCGATCTTGTCGACCCCGTCGTAGTAGACGTACACGAACGGCGCACCCTCGCCCAGCGCTGCGGCCACCTCGACCGCCACCCCCGACGGCAGGTGCCAGTAGCGGTCGACACCGCCCCGCAGGTGGGCCTCGGTGAACCCGCTGCCCCGGAAGCTCGCCCGGCTCACCACCGGCACCGCCCTCCCCCCGAAGGGCTCGACGGCGCTGAAGCCACCCGGCGGCACCCACTCGCGCGCGTCGCCCGAGGCGGTCGTCCAGCGCAGGACATTGAGCACCTCCTCGCCACCGCAGCGGCCGTCGACGCGCAGCCGGTAGCCGACCACCCCGTGGTCGGCCGGAGGCACGCCGGCGACGATCGAGGTGAGGGCGGTGGCGGTGGTCGTCGGCGCCACGGAGGTGATCGACCCCCCGCGCATCGCTGCCAGGGCGGGGACCGCGCCGGGCCGGGCGGACAGCTGGTGCCAACCGAGCCCGTCGAGGACGAGCAGGACCACCTGGCGAGCGCCAGCGGCCGGCTCGGGCACCCATCCGGGCCGCTCGCCGGGGGGCGCGAGGAGCGCGGGCAGGAGCGACGACAGGCACGCCCCCCCGTAGGCGGGGAGGGTCGGCGACGGAGGTGGCGCCATCCCGAGACCCTACCGGTCTCGGCCCGAGCGGCGGCCGGGCCCACCAGTACCATGAGCCCGTGAAGGTCTCGACACGTGGCGACTACGCCAGCCGGGCCCTGCTGTCACTGGCCCTCCACGCCGGCCAGGGACAGCCGACCTCGGTGCGGGACATCGCCGAGCGGACCGGCCTGCCCCAGCCCTACCTAGAGCAGATCCTCCTCGCCCTCAAAGGTGCGGGGATCGTCCGGTCGAAGCGGGGCGTGGGCGGGGGCTACGTCCTGGCTCGCCCGGCGGAGGGGATCACCCTCGGCGAGATCGTCAGCGCGGTCGACGGGCCGATCGTCGCCGGCGACTTCGGCGAGCCCCACCAGAACGGGGCTTGCGACCACGAGGGCCAGTGCGTACTGCTCTCGGTATGGGCCGAGGTGGGCGAGCACATGCGCCGCCACCTCGACGGCTTCACCCTGGCCGACATGGTGACCCGCGCCAGCCGGGGTGGCCCGGCGCTGTCTCCCGGTCTCGGGGCGCCACCCGCCTACGAGGCGGCGCCGGTCGTCCCCGTCGGCTGACGTGGGCGCTTCGCGGGCCGCGCAGGGTGGTGGGGTCGGCGGGGTCGGCCCCGCCGATGGACGCGGCGCGCCACCCTGCGGATGGCACTGACGTGGGAGAGGACCCGGTCATCCCGCGAGGCGACCCGGCCCTCCCGCCCGGCTACCCGGCCGGTTGGGAGTCCGACGTGGTCCTGCGCGACGGCGGCACGGTCCACGTCCGACCCATCCGACCCGGCGACGCCGGGGCCATCCTGGCGCTTCACGGTCGGCTGTCCCCCGAGACCATCTACCTCCGCTTCTTCGGCCCGCTCACCACGCTGTCCCCCCGCATGCTGGAGCGCTTCGTCACCGTCGACTACCGCGACCGCCTGGCCCTAGTCGCCGTGCTCGGCGACGAGGTCGTCGCGGTGGGACGCTACGAACGCCTCCCCTCCGGCTCGGGCCCCGGCGACGAGGCCGAGGTCGCGTTCTTGGTGGACGACGCCCAGCAGGGCCGGGGGCTCGGGACCGTGCTGCTCGAGCAGCTGGCGGCCTACGCCCGGGCGGTGGGCGTCACCCGCTTCGTCGCCGACACCCTCCCCGAGAACTCCCGGATGCTCAGGATGTTCCACGAGGCCGGCTTCGGCGACGAGCGCACCTTCGCGGACGGGGTGGTCCGGGTGGCCTTCCCGATCGAAGCGACGCCGATCTCTCTGACCCTGTCCCACGAGCGCGAGCGCCTGGCCACCGCCCGATCGGTCGGCCGCATCCTCGCCCCCCGCTCGGTCGCCGTGGTCGGCGCCAGCCGGCGGCCCGAGACGCTCGGCAACCAGGTCCTGCGGGCGCTGCTCGACGGCGGCTTCGAGGGCCCGGTGTTCCCGGTCAACCCCGGGACAACGCACGTCTGCAGCGTGCGCTCCTACCCGAGCGTCGCCGACGTCCCAGACCAGGTCGACCTGGCGATCCTCGCGGTTCCGGCCCGCGCCGTCCCCGAGGTCGTCGAGCAGTGCGTGCGAAGCCACGTCGGGGGTCTGGTGGTGATCTCCTCGGGCTTCGCCGACCGGGACGAGACCGGGCGGCAGGCCGAGCGGCGCCTCGTCGCCGAGGCCCGCCGCAACGGCATGCGGCTCGTCGGGCCCAACTCGATGGGCGTGGTCAACACCGACCCCAACGTGCGCCTGGCGGCCGCCTTCGGCCCGCTGCCCCCTGCCGGCCAGGTCGGCTTCATCGCCCAGTCCGGAGCGCTCGGTGTCGTCGTCCTCGACGAGCTGGCCCGCCGCGGCACGGGGGTGTCGAGCTTCGTCTCCACCGGCAACAAAGCCGACGTCAGCGGCAACGACCTGCTGCAGTACTGGGACGGCGACGAGGCGACCCGGGTGATCTGCATGTACATCGAGACCTTCGGCAACCCCCGGACCTTCGCCCGGGTCGCCCGCCGCGTCGCCCGCCACAAGCCGATCGTCATGGTGAAGAGCGGATGGTCCGGGTCGGCGGTGGACCGGAGCACGGCCGGCGGGAGCACGGCCGGCGGGAGCACGGCCGGCGGCGACGGCGCAGGTCGGGCAGAGGTGCCGGCGGACCATCCCGGTGCGGGTGAGGCTGCTGTCGAGGCCCTCCTCCGCCAGACCGGCGTGATCCGCACCGCCACCCTGGAAGAGCTCTTCGACGTGGCCCAGGTGCTGGTCAGCCAGCCGCTGCCGGCCGGCCGGCGAGTGGCGATCGTCGGCAGCAGCGGTGGTCCCGAGGTCCTCGCCGCCGACGCCTGCCGAGCCGCCGGCCTGGAGGTCGCCGCCCTGACCCCGGCGATCGAAGAGCGGCTGCGCGCGACGGTGCCGGCAGCGACCGCCGCGGCCGACCCGGTCGGACTGCCCGCCGACGCCCTGCCCGAGCACCTGCGGGCCGCCCTCGAGGTGGTGCTCGCCGACGACGGCGTGGACGCGGCGATCGCCTTGTACACCTCCCTGCTCGCCTCACCGGCGGACGCCGTCGCCACCGCCGTCGCCACCGCCGCCACGACCGCCCCGGAGAAGCCGGTCGTGGCGAGCATTCTAGGCAGGCGCGGCCTCGTGGGGCCCGAGGGACGACGGGTCCCGTCGTTCGCCTTCCCAGAGGCGGCGGCCCGGGCACTCGGGCGGGTGGCCGAGTACGCCGAGTGGCGCCGCCGGCCGGTGGGAACGCTTCCCGACCTGCCGGTGGACACCGTCTCCGCCCGAGAGCTGGTCAGCCGGGCCTTGGAGGCCATGAGTCGGTCCGGCGAGGGTGGGAACGTGGCCCGAACCGGCGGGGAGGGGGTCGACGTCGACGATGGCCGGGGTGGCGCTGGCGAAACGGACGTCGCTGCTGGCGAGGGCGAGCAGCTGGCCGGCGAGGGCGAGCAGCTGGCCGGCGGGGAACCCCGCGCCCCCCAGTGCCTACGCGGGGGCTGGCTCGACCGCGAGACGACCCGGGCGCTGGCAGCCGCCTACGGGATCGACCTCCTGCCCTCCCGCCCACTTGCGGCCGACCTGGACAGCGACACCGCCGCCGGCGGCGTTGCTGGCACCGCCAGCGATCCGCGGAGGTTGGGCGACGCCGCGGTCGCCGCCGCCGGCCAGCTCGGCTACCCCGTGGTGGTCGAGGTCGACCCCGGGCCCTCCCGCACCAAGGCCGAGCGGGGCAACATCCGCCTCGGGCTGCTGGAAGCCGGCGCGGTTCGCGTCGCCGTCGCCGAGCTCGCCTCCCGGGGACCGATGGTGGTCCAAGCCACCGCCCGCCCCGGATGGGACGTCGCGGTCGGCGTCACCCAGGACCCCGACTTCGGCCCGCTGGTGAGCCTGGGGACTGGCGGCCGCCTGGGCGAGCCCGTACGGGTGCGCCGCAGCCGGATCCTGCCGGTCACCGACGTCGACGCCGCCGAGCTGCGGACCGAGGTGCTCGGCAGCCATCGCCCCGACGGCTCCCCCTGGTCCGAGGCGGAGAAGGAGGCGATCGACGGGCTCGTGCTGCGCGTCGGGCGGCTCGTCGAGGACCTCCCCGAGGTGACCCACCTGGACCTGGACCCGGTCGTGGTGAGCCCGGGCCGCGCCGCCGTGGCCGGCCTCCGGGTCCACGTCCAGCCGCCCGAACCCCATCCCGAACGGGCCCTCCGCCGGCTCAGGTGACCGCCTACAGAGGAGGAAGTTCACTGGCCCTCGCCTTGGAGTTTGGGCGCGAAACAGTCCAGCAGGCTGGCTTGTACTCGGTACTTGCCGGCGCCGGCAGTGGGCGCCGAGGCCAGCGCCGCTCGCAACTCGCTCACCACCCGATTGCCGTCACCGAGCACGTCGCGCCAGGTGTACACGAGGAGCACCCATCCCTCGAGGCGCAACTGGTTGCGCCGGCGCTCGTCGTCACCCTTCTGCTCCGGCGACGCGTGATAGGCGAAGCCGTCTACCTCGACTGCCACTCCCGGGGCGAGCAGGCAGTCCAGGCGGTAGCGGCCATCGGGCCCCGCCCGCACCTCGGTGGCGAGAGGGGTGATACCCGCCCGGTCCAGCAGGCGGAGGAGGTTGCTCTCCAAGACGCTCGGCGCCGGCGCCCCGAGGTGGCCCCGGCGCCCGAGGGCACCACGCAGCAGGGCCGGCCCCTGACGCCCACGCCCGGCCACCCGGCCGATCTCCGCCTCGAGCGCGGGCACCGACACGAGCCTCCGAGCGAGGGCTCGGTCAACGGCTTCGTCCAGCTCGGCCGCCGGCAGGGCGGCGGCGAGCTCCACGAGCGTCCGCAGCGGATCGGTGCACGGCAATCCCTTACGGTGGACTACCCGGGCTGCCGGGATGCGGGGCCGGTGGACCACCGCCCGCTCCACACGGCTGGTCCCACCCCGCGGGACACTCAGCGTCGGCAGGGGCGGTGGCGGTGCCAGATCCCAGAGCCAAGCAGCCGACACGTGCGACACCACAGCTGCCGGTCCCGCCGCGAGGTAGGCCACCCAGAGGTCGTGCTCGGCCCCCCGGGGAGCGGCGGCCGAGCGCACGACGAGACGTCCGACCGGCTCCCAGTCACCGGAGCGCACCCTACGGTCCACCTCCCAATCGGTCACGCCGGCCGCGCGCAGCTCGCTGCGGGAAGCCGCCCCGGCATGGGACCGGAAGATCGCTTGGACGATACTCCATGTCGTTTTGTGCACTTACCTAGTATAAGAGGGCTCACACCATGGAGGAGAGGTGGGATCGTGGAGTGCATCGCTCCGATCGAGCACCGGGTCGCGGGGCATGGGAGCACGCAGGCGGCGGGCAGGAGCGGCGAGGGGAGGCCCCAGCAGCCCATAGTGGGTGCACAGACTCGAAGTGGGTGCTTTCGACCGCCGTATCGGGCCCCGAATGCACCCAGTTCGGCTCGCTGCACCCACTTTCCCGTCACTTTTGGGGCCGTCGGTCCCGTGGACCCCGACTTCGGCTACGCCGAGCAGTGCGGCACCCGCCGAACGCGGTCAGCCCGAGCTGGGCGGGCAGCCGAGCTGGGCGGGCAGCCGGAACCGGTCCGGAGGCCGGCGGGCGTCGGGCCGCGCCGGACGCCGACCGCGAGCTGTGCGCAACATACCGTACGGGCGACTGGGGCGCCCCGGACGTCAGCCGGTGGGGTCAGCCGTCGGCCCGAGGAGGGCGCATCTGCTCCCGGTAGACCAGGCGGGCCCGTACGGCCAGGCCGCCGACGGTCGCCAGCACGACCAGGAACAAGCCGATGGTCCGCTGCCCCACGAAGAACAGCGCCACCCCGGCGGCGGCCACCAGGGTGCTGACCACGAACGACGGGAGCACCAGCCGCAGGACCCGACCCGGACCGAGGGGCGTGACGCGAGCTGCTCGGGACGGCTCGTCTTCGGGGTCACGGGCCATTTCCCTCTACATTCTACCGGTCGCCGCGAACGACGGCCCGTAGAGCTGGCCCCCCGGCTCACCTCGGCAAGCCGGCTCGTCCTCACCCCAGCTCGTCGAGCACTGCCTGCAGGTCACCCGGCAGGGGCGAGACGAACGAGAGCGCCTCCCCGGTGACCGGGTGGGCGAAGGCGAGGGCCCGAGCGTGCAGCCAAGGGCGGTCCGGGGGGAGCAGCCGGGCGACCGCCGCCGCCCGCCGGCCTCCGTAGCGGGGATCCCCGACCACGGGGTGGCCGATGGTCGCCAGGTGGACCCGGATCTGGTGGGTCCGGCCGGTCTCCAGCCGGCACTCGAGAAGGGTCACCGCCTCGGGGGTGGAGAGGCGGCGCTCGACCCGATAGCGGGTCCGGGCCTCCCGGCCACCCGACTGGACGGCGATGCGGGTCGGGTCACGCCCGGAGCGGCCCAGCGGGGCATCCACCAGGCCCCCGTCGGCTTGGACGGAGCCGGCGACCAGGACCGAGTAGCGGCGCTCGACCCGGTGGGCGGCCAGGTCCGCGACCAGACTGGCGCGAGCCGCCTCGGAGCGCGCCACGACGAGCAGGCCGGAGGTGCCCTTGTCCAGGCGGTGCACGATTCCCGGCCTCTCGCCGGGTCCCCTTCCCCCCCCGGCACCCTCGCCGCCTGCCCCTTCCGCTGCTCCGTCGCCGGCGAGCTCGGCGATGTCGGGGTAGCGAGCCAGCAGCCCCTGCACGAGGGTGCCTCGGCGGTGGCCGGCTCCGGGATGCACGACCAAGCCGGCGGGCTTGTCGACCACCAGCAGGTCGGCGTCCTCGTAGACGACCGGTACCGTCACGGTCGGATCGGGGTCGGACCCGGCCTCCGGGGTGGGGGCAGGGAGCTCGACGCCGAGCAGCTGGCCGGCCCGGATGCGCCGGGCCCGGCTGGTGACCGGGAGCCCGTCGAGGCGTACCGCGCCCGCGGCGACCAGCTCGGCAACCTCGGCCCGGGACAGGCCGCTGAGCAGGGCTACGGCCCGGTCGACCCGCTCTCCGTCGAGGGTTGCGCCCACCAGGGACTCCATCACTGCGCCGGCCTCCCGGCCGCCTCGTCTCCCGCGCAGCCCGCTGCTCCCGCGCAGTCCGCTGCCGCGGAGCCCGCCTCCTCCCCTCCGACGGCCGCCTCCTCCCCTCCGACGGCCGCCTCCTCCCCCCCGACGGCCGCCTCCTCCCCCCCGACGGCCGCCTCCCCCCGACCCGTCTGTCCGCCCCCTCCGGTGGCCGCGCCGACCCCGCCGGGGGCGGACCCACGACCCCGGGTGGACCCGGTTCCGGAGTGCAGCGCCAGGCACCAGGCGAGCAGGGCGGCCCCGACCACGATCGAGGCGTCGGCCAGGTTGAACACCGGCCAGTACTCGTGGCGCCCGAAGCGGGCGACCTCGATCCAGTCCACGACTGCCCCGGGATGGCCGGGGAGATGGCGCAACAGGCGGTCCCCGAGGTTGCTCACCGCTCCCCCGAGGAGAAGACCGAGGGCGAGCACCTCGAGGCGGCTGCCGCCCCTGGCCGCCCGCCGCGCTCCGATCACCAGGGCGACCACGAGCGCCACGACCACGGTCTCGATCAGCGGGGTGATCCCTCGCCCGAGGCCGAAGGCGACACCCTCGTTGAAGGTCAGCTCCAACCACACCGGCCCGACCACGTGGCGGGGCACCGCGGTGTGGTGCAACGCCCAGCTCTTGGTCAGCTGATCGGCGGTGACCACCGCCGCCGCCGCGACGATGAGTCCGCCCCGCGGGCTCAAGAGCCGTCGCATCCGGACTTCGTTGCGCCGGCGATCGGGGGAGCGGCGGGAGCGCACGGGGCGCCAGGACGCCCCGTGCACCGTGGCGAGCGGGTTGCTTCGTCGGGCGACATCGTTGACGGCAGTCAAGCAGCCGGAGGGCGCGCGCCGCGGCGCGCGGGGAGGCCGCCGCCGCTCGGTCGGCTCAGCGGCGCGACGACAAGCCGCCGCTCTTGCAGGCGACGCAGAGCGAGGCGTACGGCAGCGCCTCCAGGCGGGCCTCGGCGATCGGCTGGCCGCAGCGCTCGCAGATGCCGTAGTTGCCGGCGTCGAGCTTGGCGAGGGCTCGGTCGATCTCCTCTATGGCCGCCCGGGCCTGGGCGGACAGCACCAGGTCGAGCTCCCGGTCGACGTTGGAGGTACCCCCCTCGCCGCCCTCCTCGTCGAACTGGACGTCGCCGGGCTCGTGCTCGAGGGCGAGCGACTCCGCCTCGGCTCGGAGCTCCTCGGCCTGGCGCAGGTAGTTGGCCCGCTCGGCGACCAACGCCTCTCGCTGGCTCTCGAGGAAGGTCCCGCGCCCAGGGTCGGCCGTCTTCTTCGTCGCTTGGTGCTGTCCCCCCTTGACGGGGCTGCGGCCCTCGGCCTTCCGCGAAGAGCCCGCCGACTTCGGCGCGCCGGCGACGGGCTGCGGACCCGGGGTCGCTCTGGTGGTCCTGGGGGCTCTGGGCATGGCGATGACCTGTCTTCCACGCTGTCGGGGGCCGGAAGCTAGCACGCTGCACCGAGTCGGAGACGTCGGTCGACGCCGGGCCAATCCGCTGGGGGCGTCGGGCGCCGACCCGTAGGCTGGGCCGCATGACGGCCGGTCCCATCCCCTACCCCGACGTGCCCGCCTCCCCCCGGTTCCCGCGGATCGAGGAGGGCGTGCTCGCCTGGTGGGACCAAGACGGCACCTTCCGCGCCTCGGTCGAGGGCCGGCCGGCGGAGGCCGACGGGGGCCGGGAGCTCGTGTTCTACGACGGCCCCCCGTTCGCCAACGGCCTGCCCCACTACGGCCATCTGCTCACCGGCTTCGTCAAGGACGTGGTGCCACGCCACCGCACGATGACCGGCCAGCGGGTGGAACGCCGCTTCGGCTGGGACTGCCACGGCCTTCCTGCGGAGACCGAGGCCGAGCGCGAGCTCGGCGTCTCCGGTCGGGGCCCGATCACCGAGTACGGCATCGAGAGGTTCAACGACTTCTGCCGTACGTCGGTGCTGCGCTACACCGGGGAGTGGCGTCGCTACGTCACCCGCCAAGCCCGCTGGGTCGACTTCGACAACGACTACAAGACGCTCGACCTTCCCTACATGGAGAGCGTCATGTGGGCACTGAAGCGGCTCTACGACCAGGGGCTGCTCTACGAGGGCTACCGGGTGCTCCCCTACTGCTGGGAGTGCGAGACACCCCTGTCCAACTTCGAGACTCGCCAGGACGACGCCTACCGTGAGCGCCAGGACCCCGCGGTGACCGTGGCGTTCACCCTGGAGGCCGACCCTGGCGCCGCCGAGCCCGCTCTCGCCGGCGAGCTGCAGGCGTGGGCGTGGACCACCACCCCCTGGACCCTGCCGTCCAACCTCGCACTGGCCGTCGGCCCCGACATCGACTACGACGTCTACGACCTCCCCGACGGGAGCCGGGTCGTGGTGGGCGCCTCCCGGAGCGAGGCCTACCAGGCCCAGCTCGAGGGCGCCGCCCTCGTGGCCACGGTCGAGGGCACCGCTCTCGCCGGCCGGCGCTTCCGGCCGCTCTTTCCCTACTTCTCCTCCACCCCGAACGCTTTCGTGGTCCTCGCCACCGATTTCGTCACCACCGAGGACGGCACCGGGATCGTGCAGATGGCCCCCGGTTTCGGCGACGAGGACCAAGCGGCATGTGCCGCTGCGGGGATCCCGGTGGTCTGCCCGGTAGACGACCGCACCCGCTTCACCGCCGAGGTGCCCGACTTCGAGGGATTGCAGGTCTTCGAGGCCAACCAGCCGGTGATCCGGGCGCTGCGGGACGCCGGTGCGCTGGTACGGGCCGACAGCTACGTGCACAGCTACCCGCATTGCTGGCGCACCGACACGCCCTTGGTGTACAAGGCGGTCAGCTCGTGGTTCGTGGCAGTCTCATCCCTGACCGAACGCCTCCTCGCCAACAATGCCGAGATCACCTGGGTCCCCGGGCACGTGAGAGAAGGGGCGTTCGGCAAGTGGCTGTCCGGGGCGCGCGACTGGTCGATCTCCCGCAACCGCTTCTGGGGATCGCCGACAACGGTGTCGCAGAGTGACGATCCCCAATCCCCGCGCGCCGACGTGTACGGCAGCCTCGACGAGATCGAGCGGGACTTCGGGGTGCGGCCCACGGATCTGCACCGCCCGACGGTCGACGAGCTGACCCGACCGAACCCCGACGACCCGACGGGCCGCTCGACGATGCGGCGGGTGAGCGACGTGCTCGACTGCTGGTTCGAGTCGGGGTCGATGCCCTTCGCCCAGGTCCACTATCCCTTCGAGAACCGGGAGTGGTTCGAGACACATTTTCCCGGGGATTTCGTCGTCGAGTACATCGGCCAGACGCGTGGCTGGTTCTACACGCTGCACGTGCTCGCCACCGCATTGTTCGACACGCCGGCCTTCGAGACCTGCCTGGCCCACGGGATCCTCCTCGGCGAGGACGGCCAGAAGATGTCCAAGCGCCTGCGCAACTACCCCGACCCCGAGGCGATGTTCGACGCCCACGGGGCGGACGCGATGCGCTGGTACCTGATGTCGTCGCCGGTGCTGCGCGGCGGGGACGCGGCGGTCGACGAGAGGGGCATCACCGAGGCCGTCCGGGCCGCCCTCCTCCCCCTTTGGAACGCGTGGTATTTCTTCACCCTCTACGCCAACGCAGAGGGGTACCGGGCCCGCCTCGGCTCCACCGCCAGCCCGGCGCTGCTGGACCGCTACATCCTCGCCAAGACCGCCGCTCTCGTCGACTCGGTCGGCGCGGCGCTCGATTCCTACGACCTCTCGGGTGCGTGCGCCCAGATCGAGGCGTTCCTCGACGCGCTCACCAACTGGTACGTGCGGCGCAGCCGGGACCGCTTCTGGGGGACTTCAGGGGAAAGGGCGGACACCGAGGCGGCGTTCGACACCCTTGCCGGCACCCTGGAGGTGCTGTGCAGGGTGGCCGCGCCGTTGCTCCCGATGCTCACCGAGGCGATCTGGCGGGGTCTCACCGGCGGGCGCTCGGTCCACCTGACCGACTGGCCCGGGCGTTGCGAGCTCCCCGCCGACCCGGCGCTGGTGGCCTCCATGGACCGGGTACGCGAGGTCTGCTCGGCGGCGCACTCGGTGCGCAAGGCGGCGGGGAGGCGGGCCCGCCTGCCGCTTCGCCGGCTCACCGTCGCGGTCCCTGACCCCGAGGCCCTCGAGCCGTTCACCGCCCTGGTGGCCGACGAGGTCAACGTGAAGGAGGTGGTGCTCGTCACCGACGTCGACGCCTACGCCACCCATTCGCTCGGCGTGGTGTTCAAGCAGGCCGCCCCGCGCCTGGGCCCCGCGACCCAGGCCGTGGCGGCGGCCGCCAGGCGCGGCGAGTGGTCCCTGCTCGACGGCGGGGCAAGGGCCGAGGTGGGCGGCGAGGTGCTCGAGGCCGGTGAGTTCGAGCTGCGGCTCGTGCCGCTGTCGCCGGTCACCACCCGCGTGCTGCCCGGCCTCGGCGGGCTGGTCGTGCTCGACGTCGACACCGACGAGGACCTCGAGGCGGAGGGCACCGCCAGGGACGTCGTGCGCCTCGTGCAACAAGCCCGCCGCGACCTCGGCCTCGCAGTCACCGACCGGGTCACCGTATCGGTCCGGGCCCCCGGCGCAACGGTCGCCGCGCTCGGGACCTGGGGCGAGTGGATTGCCGAGCAGACCCTGGCGGTCGGCCTCGACCTGCAGGTGGCCTCCGACGGGGCCGCCGCCTCCCCGGCGGACGAGGACCCCGACCGCCGGGAGCTGCCCGACGGCACCCCGGTGTGGCTGGAGGTGCGGGGGCCGCTGCCGCGGAGCAGCGCGGCAGCAGCGCAGTCCTGAGCCGGGACCGAGAGAGGGTCGTATCGAGAGACCCGAGCCGACCGTTCACGGTGTGGAGACCGTGCAATGCAGGTCCGGCACCCGACTGATGCCCCGATCGAGGGTCACGAGATCGACGTCCAGCAGCTCGGCGAGGGCCACGTAGCTCGCGTCGTAGGTGGTCAGGTTCCGGCGGAGCTGCCAGGCTCTCGGCGCCAGGAGCTCGTACGGCCAGTGCTCGATCGGCAGGTCCACGAGGTCGGCGTGGGCCTGGGCGGCCTGATCTGCGGAGATGCGCTCGGCGAGCTCCTGACGGCGGATGATGTTGGCCGTCTCGAACGCCAACAGGCCGGGCGCGGCGAGGTCGGCTCCAGTCAGAGCGCTGGCGACCCAGCGACCGTCAGGTCCTGCGTCGAGCAGCAGGGCGACCACCGCGGACGCATCGCAGACGACCCGTGACCTCACCGACGGTCAGCGTCGCGAGCGGCGACGATCGACCCGGCGTCCACTCGCACTCCCGTCGCCGCTGTGCGAGCGCGAGCGCGAGCGATGATGTCGTCCACCGCCGGCCGGGAAGCGCTCTCGACGAGCATGGAGCGCAAGTACTCCTGCAGGGACATCCCGGCACGAGCGGCCCGCGCCGCCAGCTCGTCCCTGACCTCATCGGGTACGTCGCGGACGGTGACAGCAACGCTCATGCTGCCAATCTAGCAGCATCGCCAACAGCTTCTCAGCGGCGGCGGCGGAGCCGCCCCCCGAAGCGGCGGTCGTCGGCCTCCCCGAGGTCGTCTCCCCGGAAGAAGCTGTCCATCGCGTCCTCGTCCATCTCGGCATCGAAGTCGCCTCCGCGCCCGGCTTCAGGGGGCGGGGGAGCGCTGAGCGTCATCGCTCGGGTGAGCGTCGGCGGCTCGGGCTCGGGCACGCGGGCCCCAACGGGCACGATGGGCGGAGACGAGGCGTCGCCGCCGCCCTCTGGCGGAGCGACCGGCGGCGGGGGCGGGGGCGGTACGTCCACCGGCGGCGCCAACACGCCCTCGGGGGGAACGGCGGCGGCTCCGGGTGGGAGCGAACCGCCCGGGTCGGGCTGCTCGGTCGAGAGCGCTACCCCTGAGCCCCCTGAGCGCAGGCCCGGTCCTCTGGGCACCTCGAGCGGCGTGCTGGCCGGCGGCGGGCTGGTCAGACCGCCTCGCTCGAGCATCGCCGCGGCGTCCTGGAGCGTGGTCAGCAGGTGGCTCCGCTGCTCGTCCGCCCATCGCTCGAGCGCCTCGACCTCCTGGGCGGACCGGGCTCGGGTCGCCTCGAGCTTGGCCAGCTCGGCCCTCACATCGCCGAGGGCTTCGTTGTGGAGCCGCCGGGCCCTCTCCTCGGCCTCGGCCAGCACAGCCTGCGCCTTCTGCTCGGCCGAGCCGACGAGGCGTGCGGCCTGCTCGCGCGCTTCTTGGACCGCCTGGTCGGCGGTGCGCTGAGCAAGCACGAGGGTGCGGCGCAGGGTCTCGTCGCTGCTCCCCGACTCGGCCGCCTGGGCCTCCGCCCGCGCTGCACGCTGGAGCGCCTGGTCGAGCCTCTCCAGGAGCTCTTCCACTCCGGTGGCCATCTGCTCGAGGAACTGGTCGACGTCTTCGGGGTGGTAGCCGCGCAGCTTCTCGCGGAACTCGACCTCCCGGAAGGTCTTGGGCGAGACTTCCATGACCCGGATGCTAGTTGGGCACCGCCGTCACATCGCGGATCGCGCCCGCCCGCAGCGTCCCGAGCCGGCGTGCCGGGCCGCTCCGGACGACTCAGGTCAGGTGCGGATGAGCACCGTCTGCACGATGACCTCGATCACGATGAAGGCCACCAGGAACGACATGTCGAACATCCCCACCGGGGGGATCAGCTTGCGGAACGGGGCGAGCACCGGCTCGGTCACCACGGTCACCACCCGGCGAACCGGGTTGAGCGGCGAGTCCGAGGAGTACGGGAAGAAGCTGAACACCGCCCGCACCACCAAGATCAGCACGTAGATCTGCCCGAGGACGTAGAGCGGCGGGCCGGTCAGCACGTCAGCGCCCCACACCCGTCCCAGCCGCCGCGTGGACCGGTCATGCCCGCAACGACCCCTGGTCGACCAGCCGGCGCTTCTCCTCGGCGGAGACCTCGACGCCCGCCGGTCGCAGCAGGAACACCTGCTCGGCGATCTTGTCCATGCTGCCCGACAGGGCATAGGTCACGCCGCTGCAGAAGTCGATCATCCGGCGGGCGAGGCCGGGGTCCTCGGACCTGCGGAGGTTGACGACGACCGGCTGCCCGCTCCTGAAATGGTCACCGACCTCCTGGGCGTCGGCGAAGCGCGTCGGGACCACCACGTGGACCTTGGCTCCCGGCATGGCAACCACCGGGCGGGGGCGGGGCACCGACACCGGGCCGCTCGGATCCTGCATCGGGTCACGCGGGATGGGCCTGAAGCCGCGGGGCTGGTCGACGACCGTGGGCGGTTCCGGCTCGAGCGGGCGGCGCAGCGGCGGGGGCGTCACCGCGAGCTCCGGCTCGTACGCGGGGTCGTAGTCGTCGAGCTCGTCGTCGTCGAGCCCGAGGAAGATCATCGCCTTGCGCATGAATCCGGTCGCCATCCCAAGCCTCCGTTCAACGAGCCTATCGTCGTCTCGCCGCTCGGCCCGGTCGCGGGCCGAACAGCGACCTTCCCAGGCGCACCATCGTCGAACCGGCTTCGACCGCCGCCTCGAAGTCGTCGCTCATCCCCATCGACAGCTCGGCGGCTCCGACCGACCGCCCGAGACGGGCCAGCTCGGCGAAGACCCGCCGCGCGCCGGAGGGATCTCCCGCCGGCGCCACGACCATCAGACCCCGGAAGTCGAGCCCTGCGCCGGCCACCGCTTCCACCAGCCCGGGCGCCTCCCTCGCCGCGCAGCCCGCCTTGGCCGGGTCGCCGACCAGGTCGACCTGGACGAGCACAGAGGCGCCGGGCGCCACCGAGGCCAGCTTGGCGACGACCTCTGGGCGGTCCACCGCCTGCCACAGGTGCACCAACGGTGCCAGCCGCCCGACCTTGTTGCGCTGCGGCGGACCGAGGAAGTGCCACCGGATGTCCGCCGGCGCCCCGGCGGACTTGACCACCAGCTCCTGGGCGTAGTTCTCACCGCAGTCACCGAGCCCGGCGGCCGCCGCGGCCGCCGCGGCGTCGGCCCCGAAGCCCTTGGTCACCGCCACGATCCGCACCCGCTCGACGTCGCCGACCGCGGCGATGCGCTCCCGCACCGACGCCAGCCGCTCGGCGACCGCGCCAGACGAAGCCAGCATCGCCGACCCGGAGGTGTCCACCTGGTCGGCCTGACCTACTTGAGGAAGTCCGGGACGTCGAAGTCGTCGTCGCGACCGAGGCCGTCGTCATCGAGCCGCCCCACCTCCCCCGGTCCCTCCAGTCCGAGACCACGCGAGCGCGGGGGGGAGGCGAGCCCGGCGTTGTCGAAGCCGGCGGCGATCACCGTGAC
>JAJZWW010000496.1 GCA_021846485.1 Actinomycetes bacterium | reverse complement strand
CGGCCAGCCGCTCCAGCCCGGCGATCTCGTCTTCTTCGGCACCAGCGACAGCGCGGTCGACCACGTCGGGCTGTACGTCGGCACCGAAGGCGGCCAGGCGGTCATGGTCGACGCCCCCTACACCGGCGCCGACGTGCGGGTCGAGCCGTTCCCGACCACCATCGGTGCACCTTTCGGGGACCTGAGCTACCTGGGGGCGACGATGCCGGCCGGCCCGTAGGCCTGTCGAGTGATACGGGACGAACACAGGGGCCGACTGCTCGGAACTCGCTGACCGGAGGTCACAGGTCTCACCTTCATGGCACGTTGCAGCCTTCCGGCTGGCCCGTCATACTCCGCGTGCGTCCCACAATCGTGATGTTCCCGGGCTCCGGGGTAACCCGTCAGGCTCGTAACCAAGCAGGCGGAGGTTCACATGGTGCCCCCGCCACCATTAAGTCTGGTTCTTCGCGCCCTTCTGCCTATGCACAACGCCGTCACCAGCGGGTTCGCGTTTGGCCTCCACTCGAAGATCGAGTTTCTCGGGCGTTTTTTCTCGGGCGTTGATCAACTTCTGCCTACGCTGCCTATGCAGGGTGGGCACTTCGGAGACGGCCGGCACGCTGGCGGTTCGCGGGAGACGGTCGACCTCGAAGGCGAGCTGCCTATGCGTGCCCAGGGCATGCGTAGGCGGTGCCTACTCAGCGCGAACGCCGCCATGTTCGCAATGTAGGGGCCGTGTGTTCGAGTCCATTCACCTCCACCGCAAGTTTTGGATCTTCGCGCCTTTCGGGCTGACCGTCCTGGGCTTTCGTGCTGTTTGGTGGCATTTCCATGGGGTTGTCCACAGGGTTTATGGACTCGTTTATCGACTCCTGATCACCCTGCCCTACGCAGCCCTACGCAGCCGATCTCGGCGTCGCATGGGCCGCACGCTGGGGTTTCGCGGTCGCTCGTATCGAAGGCGGCTCTCGTGTCCCGGTCTGCCCTACGCAGCCCTACCGCAGCATGGGGCAGTGCCCTACTCGCCGAGATGGGCTCGAAGTTGGGCTGGTCTCGGAGGGGGTGGTTCTCGGGTGGGTGATGGGCCCCTGAATGCCGTGGTCCCGCAGCATCCCTGTCCTCATCTGTCGGTTCCTCACGGCTCGTTCTCGTCGGTGAGGACGACGATCCCGCTTGGCGCGTCGAGGAGCGCCATGGTGCGCCGGGCGGCACCCTCGACGTGGATCCGCGGCGGCGTTGGAAGCCCGTCGGGGTAGTAGGTCCCCGGGCCGTAGAGCTGGCCGTAGCGGACGACGACACCTCCGGCATCGAGGACGAGACGCTCGTGCTCGGCCACTGCGTCGCCACTTCCCGGCGGCGTCCAGGCGATGCTCTGCGCGAGGAAGCGACGCGTGCCGGCCGCGGCGCCGGCGGCGAGCAGGTTGCGGGTCCCTTCGGTACGGATCCGGTTGTTGGATGACGCGTAGCCGGCGATCTCGTCGAGTTGGTCGGGGAGATCGGTGAGCTGGTGCATGACGGGGTCCGGGGCGAAGCCGACGACGGCGTCGACGAGCGCGCCTGCGTCGAACACGTCACAGACGACCGGCACGGCACCGAGGGCCGCGATCGCAGAAGCCTTGCCGGGCGAGCGGGCCACGCCGGCCACCTCGTGGCCGGCGCCATGGAGCAGCGCCAACAGCCGGGTGCCGATGACCCCGGTTGCTCCGGCCAAGAACACCCGCATCACGACTCACCCTCGGGGCCGCGCCCATCGGTAGTGTCGAAGTGCCGGCTCCAGAGCTCGGAGCAGACCGAGATCGTGTACTCGAGATAGAAGTCTTCGCGGCCGCGTTGCTGGGCCGATCGGTGCTCGGGGTCGTCACGCCAAGCTTGGTGGTGGGCGATGGTGTCGAAGGTGACCAACGACACCCGTTCTCCGTCGGCGGCGACGAAGGTCTTGAAGTCGGCGAACCCGGGCATCTGGCGGGCACGGGCCTCCATCGCTGTGGCGAGCTCGGCGTAGCCATTCGTCTCGGCGTTGTCACGCAGGCGCGAGCGGAAGACGGTGACGACGGGCTCGACAGTACCGGGCTCCATGGGGACAGCTTCGCCGATGGCGACGCCGCCGTGGAGGAGGACGCCGAAGCACCGAAACGAGACTGACGTCCCTGGGACACGCCTCGGCGTTGGCTGGCTTGGAACCGAGCGGTCTGAAGTTCAGAGGTCGGCCCGCGGACCGCTGGCGCGAACCTGGCGCAGGGGTGTGGACGCCCGACCAGAGGCCTGACGCTTCAGCCGGCGTCGGAGATGCGCGCTTCTCGAAGTGTTTCTCGGGGCTTGCTCAGGATCCCCTGTGCGGGCGAATGCAGACAGTTCGAGGAAGTCTCCCCCAGGTGCGTGCCGTCTGAGCGTCTCAGGTGAGCCCGTCGCGTCGGCACTAGACTCAAGTACTCATGAGAGCAGTTGAGGCGGCCGTGGGCTCGGGCGGTCCTGGCACCCGGGAAGCCAAGGCGGCGCTGTTCGACGCGCTGGCTGAGGTGGCGGGGGCGCTGTCGGCGGGGCGCCGGGTCGAGATCGTGGACCTGTTGGCACAAGGCGAGCGCTCCGTCGACGAGGTGGCAGTTGAGATCGGCCAGAGCATGGCCAACGCCTCCCATCATCTGCGTGCCTTGGCTCGCGCCGGGCTGGTGCGCTCACGCCGCGATGGCACGAGGATCTACTACCGCCTTGCCGGGGTGGAGGTCGAAGAGCTGTGGTCGGCGCTGCGTACGGTGGCTGCAGCAGACCGTGACGATCTCGGCCGTTTGGCCGGTGCCTATCTCGGCCCG
>JAJZWW010000495.1 GCA_021846485.1 Actinomycetes bacterium | reverse complement strand
CTACGACCAGGACGCCCCCCCGCCGAGCGCGCCCGACGCGGCGCTGCGCAGGTTCCCCGCCCCCCGCCCGGGGACCGCCAGGCGCTCCGACGGCGCAGAGCCCCGACCGGCTCGGACGTCCGCGCCACCACAGGCACCGCACCAGGGCGCTCCCCCCGCAAGCCCAGCCGGCCGCCCCCCGGCGGGACGCCGGCCGCTGGCTCGCTCCAGGCGACGCTCGCTTCGGGCCGACACCGGCGTACTGGCAGCCGGCACCCTCCTGTCGCGGCTGACCGGCTTCCTCAGGGTGATGGTCGCCAGCTACCTGTTCGGGATCGGGACCCTGACCGACGCCTACAACTTCGCCAACTCCGTCCCCAACACGATCTACAACCTCCTTCTCGGGGGGATACTCGCAGCCACCCTGATCCCGCTGTTCGTCGACGAGCTGAGGGCCGAGGAGCTCGGGGGTGACCGCCGGGGCATCCCGGCGGTGCTCGGGGCGGTCACCGCCGCCCTGGCCGGCTTCTCGCTGCTGCTGTGGTTCCTCGCCCCCGAGGTCGCCCGCTTCTACCTGCTGCTGTCGAGCAGCCCGCTGCGCGGCTCCGAGCGGGTGGTCGCCACCCGGCTGCTGCAGCTGTTCGCCCCGCAGGTCTTCTTCCTCGGGGCGATCGTCTTGAGCGAGGCGCTCCTCAACGCCCGCCGGAAGTTCGCGGCAGCCGCCTTCTCCCCGGTGGTCAACAACCTGATCGCCATCGCCGCCCTCCTCGCCACCGGCCTCGCCACCCGCCACCTGTCGATCAGCGCCTTCCGTCACGACCACAACGGCCTGCTCGTCCTCGGCCTCGGCACCACCGCCGGCTACGCGCTACAGCTGGCCGTCCAGGTTCCCGCCATGGTGCGCGCCGGGGTGTGGAGGAGGCCGCGCTGGGCCCCCCGGCACCCCGCGGTGCGCCGGGTGCTGCACCTGTCGAGCTGGCTGCTCGGCGTGGTGATCGCCAACCAGATCGCCTACAACCTGGTAGCGGTCGTCGCCAACCGCCAGGCCGGCGACTTCACCGTCTACCTGCTCGCGTTCCAGTTCTTCCAGCTGCCCTACGCGATCTTCGCCGTGTCGATCGCCTCGGCGATCATGCCCGACCTGGCCGAGCGGTGGTCGGGGCGCGACCACGTCGCCTTCCTCCGGCGTCTGATCCTCGGGCTGCGGACGATCTTCGCGGTGCTGCTGCCCACCGCGGTCGGCTACGCCCTCGTGGCCCGCCCGGTGATCGAGCTGCTCGCCCACCACGGCGCCGTGCCCGGCAGCAAGATCCACCTTGTCGGCTCGACGGTGGTGGTCTTCGCCGTTTGCCTCCCGGGCTTCAGCCTCTTCCTCCCGCTCATGCGCGCCCTGCAGGCGATGAAGGACACCCGGGCGATGTTCTTCGTCTACGCCCTGGAGAACGCGCTCACCGTCGCCCTCGCCTTCCCCCTCGACCACGCCCTGGGGGTCCCCGGCCTGGCCCTCGCCTGGGCCGGGCCCTACACGCCGGCGTCGATCGCCACGGTCGTCTACCTCCGCCGGCGCGTAGGGCACCTGGGCGGGGTCTACACCGCCCGCAGCCTCGGACGGGTCACCCTGGCGACCGCAGCCATGGCCGCGGGGGTGGCCGCTCTCGGCAGGGCTTTCCCCCCCGGGGGCGGCGACGCGCTCCTGGCGGCCCGGCTGGCGGTGGAGGTGATCGCAGGATCGGCGGTCTTCTTGTCCATGGCCCGGCTGCTGGGGATCGGCGAGATCGAAATGGTCCTCCGCCCGCTCCTGCGCCGGTTGCGCCCGGCCAGCCCGATCTGACGCCGGTAGCGCCAGTTGGCCCGAATCGGCCCGGCTGGCCCGAGTTGCGCCGGCTGACCCGGCTCGAGCCAGGATGGCCTGGTGAGGATCGGGAACCTGTACGGGCCGGACGCCACCTTCGCGGGGGTGCCGGCCGCGGACCTCGACGAGCCGTCGAGCTGGGCCGCCGCCCGCGCGGTCGTGGTCGGGGCGCCCTTCGACGGGGGCACGTCCCACCGGCCGGGAGCCCGCTTCGGTCCGCAGGCCATCCGGCTCACCGATTACCTCCCCCACGACGGCCGCCGACCCCACCTCGCGCTGGACGTCGACCCGCTGACCGAGCTCGGGGTGGTCGACGTCGGCGACGTGGAGATGCCCTCGGGGGAGACCGAGGCGTCGCTCACCAGGCTCGAAGCCAGCGTGGAGCGCATCGCCCGGGGAGGCGCCGTCCCGGTGGTCCTCGGAGGCGACCACACCATCGCCCTCCCCGACGCCACCGGCGTAGCCCGCCACGTCGGCTGGGGCAAAGTATCGGTCGTCCACTTCGACGCCCACGCCGACACCGGCGACACCCAGCTCGGGACCCTCTACGGGCACGGGACGCCGATGCGCCGGCTCATCGAGTCGGGGGCTGTCCGGGGGGACCGCTTCGTGCAGATCGGGCTGCGCGGCTACTGGCCGGAGCCGGAGACCCTGGCGTGGATGGCCGAGCAGCGGATGCGCAGCTACGAGATGACCGAGGTGGTGGCCCGCGGCCTGGACACCTGCCTCAGCGAGGCGTTCGAGATCGCCACCGAGGGCTGCGACGCGGTGTTCCTCTCCGTCGACGTGGACGTCGTCGACCCCGGGATGGCCCCCGGCACCGGCACCCCCGAGCCGGGCGGGCTCAGCTCCCGCCAACTGCTCGACGCGGTGCGGCGCATCGGCATGGAACTGCCGGTCGCCGGGATCGACGTCGTCGAGGTGTCACCCCCCTACGACCACGCCGAGGTGACGGCCTATC
>JAJZWW010000494.1 GCA_021846485.1 Actinomycetes bacterium | reverse complement strand
CGGCAGTCTTCGAACGGGTGGACGTGAAAGACGGCCGGCTCTGCCATGAGCAGTACCGGCCGCCCTTCGACGACATCTTCAACGTGCCCGAGTTCGAATACGGAACACGAGTGGAGGTGGCGCCTCCGAATCCGAACCACTGTCCCAGTTTTTCGGGTCTCCCGGTCTGGCTGGGTGGCCGCAAGCCGCGCTACCGGCGTGCCGTGGTGAGGTGCTGGAAGCCCTGACTACGCTCTCTGCGCGGGACGGGAAGCCGGTGTCCACTGTCCGTGAGGTCCACACCGAGATGCCGAGATGCTCGCGCACGGGCACCGCCTGTGCCGAAGCGACGGTGTTCAAGTCAAGACCATGCAGCCAATGAGGGAACCGCCGGTCCGACCGCGGTTTGGACGCTTGGAGCGAGTCGGTAGACAGTCAGGGTCGCGCTGAGCAGATCGGACCAGGGCGATCCCGGATGTCAGCGGTTCGCCTTACCACCCACCGTTGCCGCAAGGCCCACCTCTTCAGGCTCAGGCATATCAGCGCTTAGCGGGCTGTCCCAGAATCCCTCCGGGACGACTCGCCACCTGGGCTTTTGCCCTCGGAAGGGCCTCTCCAGGGCCATTCTGGGACAGCCTGTTAGAGCGCTATAGTAGCGCTATGGCGACCATCTAGATCCGTAACGTCCCAGAGGGCACCCACCGCGTGTACCAGGCTCGCGCCGCCGCTGCGGGCATGAGCGTCCAGGAGTACCTGCTGGCCGAACTCGAGCGTAACGCCGCCCTGCGGACTCCGGCAGAGCTCGTCGCCGAGACCGAGGGTCGCCTGCGAGCGGAGGGTCCGGAAGGCTTCGCCCCAACTGCGGCAGGACAAATCGTACGTGCCGACCGAGCAACGCATTGACCATGCGGCCGCACAGCTCGGCGGGACGCATTCCGGTGAGGACGAGCAGCCACACAGCCGGCTTGTACGGGTCACGAACCTCCGCGATCAGGGCGTGGATTTGACCCATGTCAAGGATGTCTCCTTGCCGAACTCGCCGGCGGCGGACGGTCACGTGATGGCCCGCTGCGGGGTTGTCCCGTCGGGCACCCGAGCGGACGGCGGCTTGCATGACCAGCGAGACGACCGACACGCAGTCCCGGACCTTCTTCGGCCCGAGCTTGCCTTCGGTCAGCTTCTCGGCAATGAACCGCTCGACGTCCATGTAGTCGATAGAGGCGAGCGCCCGGCCTCCAAAAGTCGGCAGGACGTGGTTGTTGAGGATCTGCCAGTAGCCCCGGCGTGTCGTCGGGCGCAGCCTCACGGTGGTCTGCCACCACAGCGCCGCCCACTCCGAGAATGCGACCCGCCGCAATGCGGGGTCTATCCACTCGCCGCGCTGCAGCTCGGCCCCGTTTCGCTGCAGGAAACGCTCGGCGTCTCCCTTGCGGTCGAAGGTCTGGGACCGCATCCGACCATCCGGGTCCCGGTAGCGGGCTCGCCACCTGCCGTTGGGCCGCCGGTCGACCGATCCCATCCGACGTCCTCCTCCCTCAACCGTTGCCAGCGGATCCTACTGGGGGGCTCTGACCGGTGCTCCCGTGCCCGGACCGGAGGGGTCGCCCGGGACGCAGCTCTTGCACGACCGCACGGTCTCGCCGACAGCTCCGACGGGCAGCGTCGAGCCAACCGGCGATCTCGTCGGCGTCGAAGCGGAGGCGGCCGCCAACCTTCAGGTAGGGGATCCTCCTCTCGGCCACGAGTCGCCGCACGTGGCGCTCGCTGGTCCCGAGGGCGGCGGTCAGCTGCTCGAGGGTGAGCAGGCGGGGAAGAGGGTTGATGTCGGCCATGGTCGCCTCCGGACTGGGGAGCTTGGGAGTCGGCCGTAGCGCTCCGATAGGAGAGCCACCCCGACCGTCACCTAGTAGGCCGGTCGGGGGGTCACGGTTGGGTCGTCTGCGCAGGGAGCCCTTTCAGCCCGGAAGCAGCACCCCGCCGCGATGCTCTGGCGGCCGGCCGTGGCCGGCGCGACGGCTCAGGCGGCGACGGTCACGGCCAGGAGCTGCGGCGCGCCGATCTCTTCGGGCACCTCTTCCCCGTCGGCTCGGAGTCCCGCGATGTGGCTTTCGATCGCCTCGACGGCGCGCTCCCGGCACTCCTCCACGGTGCGTCCCTGGGTGAAGCATCCAGGCAGGGTCGGCACCGTCACGTAGAAGCCGCCGCCTTCGTCCGGTTCCACCACGACCGTGTAGGTCCGCATGGCCCTCATGCTCTCACAGCTGCGCCCGGAGGTCGTCGTCGGTCAGGTCGGCTTGGCGAGGGATCGCCCGGAGGAGGCGAGGCCCGATCGTCTCGCCGGCGTGGAGGGGGATGGTCACCCGTCCGGATTGGTGCGGGTGCTTGAGCTGGGCGTGCGACCCCTTCTGGACAACGAGGACCCAGCCGAGACTTTCCAGGGCTCGGACCAGCTCTCGGCCAGTGACCCGCGGCAAGGGCGGCATCTTCCAACCGTAGCGACGAAGCTGGGCGCGACCAGCGATCTCGGCGACGTGCCGCGATCCCACTCGTACGAGCCCCGGATCACTCCGCACCTGGCCTGGATGTCCCACCGCATCGGACGGCCGCAACCCGATCCTCCCGTTGGCTGCCCGCCGATCCATCTACGCGATACCGAAAGCCAACGCTTACCCTCCGCCCATTCTGTACCGTTATTCTCCCTTCCTTACCGCCAGTGAAAAAGCTGTTCCCAAGGTCACTTCAGCCGAAGCCGGCTACGACGCGGCCGAGCTGGAGGCCGTCGTGAACGTCGAAGTCAAAGCGGCGCTGCTCAACCTGGTGCGC
>JAJZWW010000021.1 GCA_021846485.1 Actinomycetes bacterium | reverse complement strand
CCGATCCCGCGCCGTGCCGCGATCACCGAGTTGCGGTACTCGTGGTCCCGGTCCACCGACAGCTCGGAGGTAGCCTCCGGGGAGACCCTCACGACGTAGGCGCCGTCGGCGGTCGTCACCTTGTAGTTGCGGTTGGTCAGCCCGCCCGGGAGCTCTTCGACCGTGCGGTCCCGACCGCGCAGCACGCCGATCCGCTCGAGGACATCCTCGGGGACGGCCACGGAGGTCGGTTCGGGGGGCGCCATTCAGCCACGCAACCGGGTGCCGGAAGGGTCGTAGAGTGCTCGGAGGTCACGCCTGGCGGGGTACGTGGCGCCGGCCACCTCCACCACGAAGCCGTCCTCGTCGGCCAGCTCGGCCGGAAGGTAGGCGGAGAAGATCGTCCGCTCCACGCCGTGGCCGTAGCCTGCGCTGCGCACTGTGGCGACGAGCGGGTGATCCCCGAGACCGAGCAGCTCACCGCCGTGCATCGCAGCCGCGGCGTCGGTGCTGAACCAGCAGAGCCTGCGGCGCGGGCCCTCGTCGCGGGTCTTGCGCAGGGCGGGTCCCGCCAGGAGCTCCGGCTTGTCGAGCGCCACCGCCCAACCCAGGCCCGCCTCGAGGGGGTTGTCGTCGGCGGTGACGTCGCTCGCCCAGGCGAGGTAGTGCTTCTCCAGCCGGAGCGACTCGAGCGCCCGGTAGCCCACGTCACGGACCCCGAGAGCCTCTCCCGCCTCCACCAGCGCCTCGAACAGTCCGACCAGGTACTCGACGGGCACGTGGCACTCCCATCCGAGCTCGCCCACGTAGCTCACCCGAAGGGCGCGCACCGGCGCCCACCCGAGGTCCACCTCCCGGGCGGTCATGAAGGGGAAGTCCCGGTCGTCGAACGAGCTCCACGACACCGAGGAGAGCAGCTCGCGGGATCGGGGTCCGCAGACGTTGAGCACCCCGTAAGCGGAGGTGACCTCACTCACCCACGCGCCGGCATCGGGCGAGCTGTGACGTCGGAGGAAGGTGAGGTCGTGGCGGGCAGAAGCGCTCCCGCTCACCAGGTAGAAGCGGTCCTCGTCCAGGCGGGTGACCGTGACGTCGGCCTCGACGCCTCCGGCGGGGTTGAGCAGTTGGCAGTAGACCACCCGGCCGGTGGCCACGTCGAGGTCCGCTCCCGCCAGCTGCTGCAACAGCCGGAGGGCGCCGGGACCGCAGATCTCGAGCTTGGAGAAGCTGCTCTGGTCGACCAGACCCACCGCGGCACGCACGGCGGCGTGCTCCTCGGCGACCATCGGGAAGGCGTTGCTGCGGGCGAAGGTCGGGACCTCGACCGGACCGGGACGGCCGGGATCGAACCAGTTGGCCCGCTCCCAGCCGAACTTGGTGCCGAAGCATGCGCCCCGGGCGGCCAGGCGGTCGTGGAGCGCGCTGCGACGCTGCCCCCTGGGCGCCGCCAGCTCGCGGTTGGGGTAGGCGATGTGGTAGTAGCTGCTGTAGGCCTCGATCACCCGGGGCTCCAGGTACCCGGGCACGGAGTGGCCCGCACCGAATCGTCGGACGTCGAAGGGCCACAGGTCCATCCCCGGGTCGCCGTCGATGATCCAGTCGGCCATGGCGTGCCCCGCTCCGCCCGCAGCCGCGATGCCGGCGGAGAAGCCGCAGCAGTGGAAGAGGTTGTCGAGCTCCTCGGTGGTGCCCATGAGCGGCTCGGCGTCGGGGGAGAAGGGGATGGCGCCGTTGACCCAGCTGCGGATGCCGAGCTCGCCGAATGCCGGGAGCCGCCGCGCGGCGTTCGCGGCGATCGGCTCGAAACGCTCCTGGTCCGGGGCGAACAGCTCCGGACCCAACCCGGCCGGCACCTGCCTCCACGGGGCGCGCGTGCCGGGCTCCCAGCCTCCCACCACCAGCCCGCCGGCTTCGGGCTTCATGTAGAACAAGCCGTCGGGGTCTCTGAGCGTCGGCCACGTCGAGGGGATCCCGGCCGTCTTGTCGGTGACCACGTACTGGTGCTCGACGGCGTGCACGGCTACCCCTACCCCTGCGAGGCGGGCGGTCTCCGCTCCCCACATCCCGGTCGCGTTGACCACGGTCTCGCACTCCACCCGTCCCTCGCTGGTGAGCACCGCGACCACCCGCCGACCCCGCCGCTCGATCGACTCGACCCTGCAGCCCTGGACGAAGCGCGCTCCGAGGTCCCGGGCGCCGGAAGCGAACGCGTGGGTCAGCTGGCTCGGGTCGACGTAGCCGTCGCTCGGGACCCAGCTCGCACCGAAGAGGTCGTCCATCTCGAGGAGAGGCAGCAGGTCGCGTGCCTCTCCGGGCGAGACGAGCTGCACGTCGAACCCGAAGCTCCGGCTGGTGGCGGCACTCCTCCTGATCTCCTCCCAGCGGTCGGCGCTGCCAGCCACCCTGAGGCTGCCGACCGGCCTCCAGCCAGTCGGTTGACCGGTCTCGGCCTCCAGCGACTCGTACGTCTCGACGCTCCTGCGCATCAGCCGGGTGAGGTCGGCCGAGCGGCGCTGTTGGCCCACCAGCCCGGCGGCGTGCCAGGTGCTGCCCTCGGTGAGCAGCCTGCGCTCGAGGACGACGACGTCGCTCAGGCCCCGCCGGGCCAGCTGGTAGGCGATGCTGCAACCCACGACACCCCCGCCGATGACCACGACACGACTTCTCTCGGGTGGTGGTGGCATACGTCTCCCGGTCTTGGGCGCGTCGGCATCGGTCCAGGGTGGCGATCGGTCCCCCCGACACCACCGCCTGGGGGAGGTGTCCGGACCTGTCCTCGGGAAAGCTAGCGGGACCGTGAAGCCGCTGCAAGGTCTAGACGAAAAACTTTTTCGGTCCGGACAGGGACCTAGAGGCCCAGGGACGACGGAGGGGACTTCCGGGGAGGGCTCGGGACGGCGATCGGTTAGCCTGCGCGGGCGATGATCCCTGAGCGGCCGGGGTGGCTGGAATCGGCCCCGCGGCTGCCCGACGCCGACGGTGCTCCGGCGCACGCCACCATCGCCCGCTGGCTCATCGAACTGATCTCTGCAGGCGAGCTGATCCCCGGTGACCGGCTGCCGCCCGAGCAGGAGCTCGCCCGTGAGCTCGGGGTCAGCCGGATGACCCTCCGCCAGGCGCTGTCCACCCTCGAGTCCCA
Source organism: Actinomycetes bacterium (assembly GCA_021846485.1). Classification (GTDB taxonomy): domain Bacteria; phylum Actinomycetota; class Acidimicrobiia; order Acidimicrobiales; family Palsa-688; genus JAKAQB01. The sequence continues at coordinate 13,836 of JAJZWW010000021.1, read as the reverse complement.
GAGCAGGCTACGGCGCCGCACCGGCCGGGCGGGGGGCACCTTCGTGAGCGAGCCGCGCATCGAGTGCGACCTGACCGGCCTGGCGGGGTTCACCGAGCAGATGCGCCGCTCCAACCTCCGGGCCGGAGCGCGGGTAGTCTCTGCCGCCACCCGCCCGGCGAGCCGAGCCGTCGCCCGGGCGCTGCTGCTCGGCCCAGCCGCTCCGGTCCACGAGGTCGTGCGGGTCCGCACCGCCCGCCGGGAGCCGCTCGCCCTGGAGCGCTCGTACTTCCCCGAAGAGGTCTTCCCCGACCTGCTCGAGCACCGCCTGACCGGCTCGATCTACGACCTGCTCGGCCGGTGCTACGGCCAGGCGCCGCGCTCGGCGGTCGAGTCCCTAGAGGCGGTCGTCGCCCGTGGCGACGAGGCGCGCCTTCTCACGATCGCCCCGTCCAGCCCGCTGCTGTTGATCGAGCGGACTGCGTCCACCGGGTCCGGACTACCGGTCGAGTTCGCCCGCGACCTGTTCCGACCGGACCGGATCCGGATCTCGTTGACGACCGGAGCCGGGGTGGCGCCGCGGCTGCGGTCCTCCCTCGACCAGGCGGCCGGCGACAGCTGAGGTCGCTGCGCGCCTCGGCTGCTCAGCCCCCCTGCTGCGCGTCCGGGGGACGGGGATGGCCGACGGAGAAGATCCCCGCCGACAGCGACCCGACGAGCGCGTCGGCCTCGGCCGGGAGCGCTTCGACCCTCCCGGTGCCTTGGACCGCGATGCAGCTCATCCCGGCCGAGCGGGCGGCACGGACACCGAAGAGCGAGTCCTCGAAGACCACCACTGCAGACGGGGTGACCCCGAGACGCGACGCTCCGAGCAGGAAGCCCTCCGGGTCGGGCTTGCCCCGCTCCACGTCCTCCTCGGTGACCAGCGCGCCGAAGGCGTCCGAGAGCTTGCTGCCCTCGAGCACCAGGCGGACGTCGGCGCGCTGGGCTCCGGTGACGATGCCCAGGGGGATCCCGCCCGAGCGCAGCCAGCGGACCAGCTCGGCAGCGCCGGAGGTGACCGGGGAAGACGTGGTGACGATCTCGGCGTAGCGCTCCCGCCGCTGGCAGAGCAGGGCCTCGACCAGCCTTGCACTCCCGGCGGTGGTCGCCGCGACGGCCTCGGCGACGATCTCCCGGTCACTCTTCCCCGCGAACCGCTCGAGGTACTCCTCCTCCGAGATCTTCCACCCGAGGACCTCGTCGAACAGCTCGACGTAGAGCCGGCAGAGGGTCCCCTCGTCGTCGGAGAGGGTCCCGTTGAAATCGAAGATGACCGCCCGCCCCGGGTCGGTGGCCCACCGGTCCACCAGGCGCTCCAGCCGCCGGCGCTCCGAGGGCTCCGTGGAGGTCGCGGGCACACCCGCCCTGCGCGCATCCGAGGGAGGGACGTGCACGAAGTCAACCTAGCGGCTGGGCGGGGCGGCCGCCGCGGCGGTCGCCACGTCCCGAGGGTAGGCGCGGGTGGCGTAGAGCAGGATGACCCCGTTGGCGAGGAGCGGGACGAGCATGACGAGGAACGTCCACTGCAGCCCGGCGCGGCCACCGCCGAGGAGTCCGGAAAAGACGCCGAAGATCAAGGGTGCGAGGGCCTGGGCGGAGGTGCGCAGCAGCGATCGGAGGCCCTCTGCCCGTCCCCATAGCAGCGGGGGAACGATGTCCAACCGGGCTGCGTCGATGGGCGCCTCCTGGACGGTGAGGCCGAACGCCGCCACGGTCAGGTAGGGCAGGGCGGTGATCGCCCCCCGGGTGAGGATCGCCGGCAGGAACAACAGCGTGGTGAGCAGCGCTCCGCCTCCAGCGACGAGCAGCCGGCCGTTGAGGATCCTGCGGCGCAGGAGCGAGTCTCCGAGGGTCCCGCCGACGAGCACCCCGACCACCGCGCCCACCCCGACGAGCAGGATCAGCAGGTTGGCGACCGCATAGGGGATCCCGTACTGCCGCGAGGTGAACTCCGACCCGAACGTCTCGACCCCCGCCAGGTAGAAGTACAGGCAGGCGCTGGCGACGATCAGCACCACGTTGGTGCGGATCCCGAGCAGGTAGCGGGTCGCGTCCCAGAGCCCCATGCGCCGGGCGTTGACCCGGAGGACCCGGTCGGGGTCGGGCTCCACGCCTCGTTCCCGAGCCACGCGCTGCGCGTCGGTCTCCTCGGGGCCCTGCGCCCCCGGGCCGGCTGTCGCCGAGCGTTCCCTGTGGCCGGCCCAGGTGGGATCGCCGGGGTGCGCGCCGGCCCAGGTGGGGCCCCCGGCACGGGGAGGGGGCGGCTGCGGGTGCAACGACCCCGGCCGCTCGGGCCGGACCGGCAGCCGCCGGGTGGGGTCCGCGCCGCGGGCGGAGGAGGCCTCCTCCGGCGTGCCCGCGTGGGGGAGAGGGGCGATGCCGCCTCTCACCGGCTCGGGCAGCCGGAAGATCGCCCGGGCCAGCGCGAACGTCGGCAGGGCGAGGATCACGAACGACGCCCTCCAGCTCAGGTCGGCCACGTCGCCGGTGACCGCGAAGCCGAGCCCCGCGCCGAGCAGCTCGCCGGTGAGGATGTAGCCGTACACTCGCCCCCGCTCGGCCGAGGGGAAGTAGTCGCCGACCATCGAGGCCACGATCGGGCCGGCCGAGGCGTTGACCACCCCGAGGAACAGCCGGGACCAGAGCAGCTTGTCGAAGCTGCTGGCGGTCGCCGACCAGAGCATCGCCAACCCCCACAGGCACACGGTCAGCCCGAGGGTGCGGGTCCGCCGGACCCGGTCGGCGAGCACCCCGAAGGGGAGGCTGGCGACAGCCGCCACCAGCGAGCTGGCGGTGACGAGCAGCCCGATGTCGGTGTTGTCGATGTGCAGGGCTTGGCGCAGCGGGGAGGCCGCCGCCCCGACCGTGGCCGCGTCGGCGCTGCTCAGGGCCAGCACGCATCCGAGCACGACGATGACCCGGGCGCGCTCGGGACCACCGAAGACCCCCTCCAGGTGGTGGCCGGCCCGGCGCCCCGCCCGGCCGAAGGCAGCCGCCGGCCGCCGCCTTGCGAGGCGGGCACCCCTTCCCCGCGCTGCAGTCAAGCTCGCCCTCCTCCCTCGGTCGGTCGTCCCCCGCGGCGGGGGTATTGGGGTGTGGCCCCGACACTACGACCCGCCCGGTCGGCGTGGACGCACGCGCCGGCTCGCTGGCCCCGTCCGACGGGCCGGGGCCATCATGGGTAGATGAGCCCTTCGACTGACCACCCGGGCGCAGCCGAGCGCCACCTGGGCGGTCGGCACCTGGACGACCGCTGGCAGCGCGCCGTGCCGGTCAGCTTCTGGTTGGACGACCCAGCCGCCCCGCCGGCCACCCCCGCCTTGGACCGGGCGGTGCGCACCGACCTGGCCGTGGTCGGCGGAGGGTTCTCCGGGCTGTGGACGGCGCTGCTCGCCAAGCGGGCCGATCCCGGCCTCGACGTCGTCCTGCTCGAGGCCGAGAGGGTCGCGTGGGCGGCGACCGGGCGCAACGGCGGCTTCTGCGAGGCCACCCTCACCCACGGCGAGCCCAACGGGCGCAGCCGCTTCCCCGACGAGTACGACCGCTTGGAGCGCCTCGGCCTGGACAACCTCGACGCGATCGAGGCGTTCGTCGTCGAGCGGGGCCTCGACTGCGGTTGGGAGCGCACCGGCGCGCTCACCGTCGCCACCTCCCCCTGGCAGGTCGACGAGCTGCGGGGCGACGGGCCACTGCCGGAGGACTGGCTCGACGCCGCCGCGCTGCGGGCGGAGGTCGACTCCCCGACCTACCTGGCCGGACGGTGGGACCGCCACGGGTGCGCAATCGTCAACCCTGCCCGGCTCGCCTGGGGCCTGCGCGACGCCTGCTCGGAGGCCGGCGTGCGGATCTTCGAGCACACCCCGGTAGCCGGGCTGGAGCGCTCCGGCAGGGCGGTGGAGCTCGCCGCCGGCGGCGGCCGGGTGCTCGCCGACCGGGTGGCCCTCGGGACCAACGCCTTCCCGTCGCTGGTGTGGCGCGTCCGGCCCAGGGTGGTGCCGGTCTACGACCACGTGCTGGTGACCGCCCCGCTCGACTCCGAGCAGCTCGGACGCATCGGGTGGCGTCACCGCCAGGGGATCGCCGACGCGGGCAACCAGTTCCACTACTACCGGCTCACCCCCGACGACCGCATCCTCTGGGGTGGCTACGACGCCGTGTACCACTTCGGGCGGAAGGTGCGACCGGCCTACGACCAGAGGGCGGCGACGTTCCGGACCCTGGCCAGGCACTTCTACCAGACCTTCCCCCAGCTCGACGACGTCGGGTTCACCCATCGCTGGGGCGGGGCGATCGACACCTGCAGCCGCTTCTGCGCCTTCTTCGGGACCGCTCTCGGCGGTCGGGTCGCCTACGCCGCGGGGTTCACCGGGGTCGGGGTCGGGGCGACCCGCTTCGGCGCCCAGGTCGTGCTCGACCTGCTCGCCGGCGCCCGGACCGAGCGCACCCGGCTACGGATGGTGCGCACCAAGCCGCTGCCGTTCCCTCCCGAACCGCTCGCCTGGGTGGTCATCGAGGCCACCCGCCGCTCGATCGCCGCCGCCGACGCGAACGGGGGCCGGCGCAACGCGTGGCTCCGGCTGCTGGACCGGACCGGTCTCGGCTTCGACTCCTGAGACCCGGCGTCGGGCCGGCCCGAGCCGGGTAGGAGGCGCAGGGTGGAGCTGCGCCTGGCGGCGCTTCCGCCCCCCTTTCCCCTGATCCCCGACCCAGACCAGACAGGAGCCCCATTTGGCTGACCGCCGCCTCGTGCCCCCGCCCACCGTCATCGTCTTGTTCGGCGCCACCGGCGACCTGAGCCGCCGCCTCGTCCTGCCCGCCTTGTTCCGCCTGGCCCAGCAGGGTCTGTTCCCCGAGGACTGGCGCCTCGTCGGCAACGGCCGGGGCGACGTCTCCCACGAGAACTTCCAGGAGGACGTGCGCCGCAGCCTCGAGGAGATCGGTCCCAAGCCCTCCGAGGGTCCCTGGGAGGAGTTCTGCTCCCGCCTGCGCTTCGCCGGCGGCGGGTTCGACAGCTCCGACCCCGGAAGCCTGCTCGAAGTCCTCGCCGAGGCCCGCGACGAGCTCGGCCCCGACGCCCCCTACGTCCACTACCTCGCCGTGCCACCGTCCGCGTTCGTCCCGCTCACCGAGGCGATCGGCGAGCACGGCCTGGCCAAGGGGGCGCGCATCGTCTACGAGAAGCCGTTCGGCACGTCGATGGACGCGTTCCGCGAGCTGGACCGGGTCGCCCACTCGGTGTTCGAGGAGAGCCAGATCTACCGGATCGACCACTTCCTCGGCAAGGAGGCCGCCCAGGACATCCACGTCCTGCGCTTCGCCAACGGCCTGTTCGCCCGGTCGTGGGACCGCCACCACATCGACAGCGTCCAGATCGACGTCCCCGAGACCCTCGACGTGTCCACCCGGGCCGAGTTCTACGAGCACACCGGCGCGATCCTCGACATGCTCGTCACCCACCTGTTCCAGATCGCCGCCGAGGTGGCGATGGAGCCGTGCGACAACCTCGACGCCGAGAGCATCGCCGCCGCGCGCGAGGCGGTCATCGGCTGCTTCCGGCCCCTCGGCCGGGACGACGTGGTCGTCGGTCAGTACCAGGGTTACCGGGACCTGCAGGGCGTGGCCCCCGACTCGCGCACCGAGACCTTCGTCGCTGCCCGGCTATGGGTCGACAACGACCGCTGGGCCGGCGTCCCGTTCCTCCTGCGCACCGGGAAGTGCCTGGCGAAGAGCTGCCAGCGGGTGACGGTCCGCTTCCGCCCACCCGAGCGGGGCCTCCCCGGCGCGCCAGCCCAGGGCAACTGCCTCGGCTTCGAGCTGTCCGGGGACGGGGAGATCGACCTCACCCTGGTCGCCAAGCGTCCCGGTGTCACCCTGGAGCTCGGCACCGCGACGACCGAGCTGCCGCTAGGCAAGGCTTTCCACACCCCCAGCCTGCCCGCGTACTCGCGCCTGATCCACGACGTGTTGATCGGGGACCGCTCGCTGTTCACCCGCCCCGACGGCCTGGCTCACGTCTGGGAGGTCGCCGGCAGCCTGCTGACCGACAAGCCCGAGCCGGTCCCCTACGCCGCCGGCTCGTGGGGTCCGCCGCAAGCGGCGGCCCTCGCCGGCCCGGGGGGGTGGTTCCTGGAGGGTGTGGCAGAGCCGGCGTGAGCCGAGGGCGGCCGCCGCGCAGCTGCGCCAGTGCTAGTTCCTGACGAGGCGCCCCCGCCGGTCGGCGACGAGCCACGAGGCGAGACCCGCGGCGCCGGCCCCACCGAGGACCGCCGGCCAGGTGCCCACCTTCTTCGCGAGCGGGTGGGACCCGGCGACCGCAGCGAGGTAGACGCCGAGCAGCCCGCCGGCGGACGCGCCTCCGGCCTGCTTTCGCCACCTCCAGGCGCACCAGGTGGCCGCGGGTACGAGCACCGCGGCACCCACCTGGCGTCTCCCGGCGCTGCGGGCAACCAGGTAGCCGGCGACGATCGAACCGGCGGCGACGGGAGCGGTGGGGATGCTGGCCATCCCTCAGAACCTAGACCCCCGGCAGTCGTGCGGCGAGCCCACGCCGGCTGTTCCGGGGCGGGAGGGCGGCGGTGGGGCGGTGACCCGCGGGCCGGTGCATTCGGGGAGGCGGGGGAGCGCGGGCCGGTGGGTCCGGCCACCCGCCACCGAGCCGGCTCGCCGCCCTACTCGAGGATCGACTGGTACACGAGGGTCTTCAGCTCGGAGCGGATCGGGTGGGTGCTCGAGGGCATGAGCTGGGTGAAGAACAAGACGGTCATCTCCTCGGCCGGGTCCACCCAGAAGGCGGTGCTCGCCGCCCCGCCCCAGCCGTACTCCCCCCGCGAGCCGAGGACCTTCGCCGCGGAGGGGTCGTCGGTCACCGAGAAGCCGAGCCCGAAGCCGATGCCGTCGTAGGACGTCTCGGCGAAGAGCCTGCGGCCGAAGGTCTCGAGGTCGAGATGGCCCGGGAGGTGGTTGGTGGTCATGTAGTCGACCGTGCGCGTGCCGAGCAGCCGGACGCCGTCGAGCTCCCCCCGCCGGAGGAGCATCTGGGTGAAGCGGTGGTAGTCGCGCGCCGAACCGATGAGCCCGCCGCCGCCGGAGAGCATCCGCCGGGGCTCCAGTGCGGCGGACCCGTCGATCGGCGCCGCCCGGCGGGTCCCGGGGTGGGCGGTGTAGAGCGCCGCCATCCGCTCCGAGCGGTCGGCGTCCACCCAGAAGGCGGTGTCGTCCATGCCGAGCGGCCCGAGCACCCGGGTGCGGAGCACCTCGTCGAGGGGTTGGCCGGAGATCACCTCCACCAGGCGGCCGAGGACGTCGGTGGCCACGGAGTAGGCCCACTCGCTGCCGGGGTCGAACATGAGCGGGAGGCCGGCCCAGGCGTCGACGCAGCCCGCCAGGTCCATCCCCTTCGGATGGCCCCACTCGAAGCCGGCGGCCCGGTACATCGCGTCGACGGGGTGGACGTGGTGGAAGCCGTAGGTCAACCCGGCGGTGTGGGTGAGCAGGTGCCACGCCCGGATCGGCTCGGTGGCCGGCCTGGTGACCGGCTTGGCCGGCGGGCCGGCAAGGTACACCTGAGGGTCGGCCAGCGACGGGATCCAGCGCCCGACCGGGTCGCGCAGGTCGAAGGCTCCCTCCTCGTAGAGCATCATCGCCGCCACCGAGGTGAGCGGCTTGGTCATCGAGTACCAACGCCAGAGGGTGTCGACCTCGACGGGGGCACCCTCTTCGAGGTCGCGCATGCCGCGCCTGGCCAGGTAGGCGACCTGTCCGCGCCGGGTGACGACGGCGAGCCAGCCGGCCAGGCGCCGGTCGTCGACATATCGGGCGAAGTGTCCCTCGATGCGCGCCAAGCGCTCGCTGCTCAGACCGACCTTCTCGGCCTCGGTCTCCTGCTCCAGCTCGGCCATGGGGTGCCTCCAGGGTTGCGACGCTCTCCTTCCCGCAATCTAGGCAGGCGGGACATCAGCCGTCGGGGACTGGGTGCGCCGGAGCCGACCGTGCCGGGTCCTGTGGGTGGCTACCTCCGGGGGGCGTAGCGGGTGACGTGGACGAGGTGGGACCAGGTGAGCACGGTGTAGGCGCCATGGTCGACGGAGTACACGTGCGCCGGCGGGCCCCAGGTCTTCTCCGCGTGCGGCAGGTCCACCCCCCCGTACCCGCCGTTCCCGTGGAACACGAGGAACTGGAACCCGACCCCGGCGAACCAGGAGCGCACCGGGCCCTTGTTGTACGCCTCGAGCTGGCCGGAGGGGTCGGCCACTACCGGCCGTACGCGGATCGCGCCCCTGGTCTCGACGGTGGTGATCGACGCAGCCCAGTAGTCGCCCACCCCGACGCTCAGGTGGCGGCTGCGGAGGAAGCTCACCAGCGTCGGCTCGGGGCTCGTCGCGGCGGGTCGGGCGAGCTGCAGCCCGGAGCCGGCGACGAAGCCGGCGAGCGTCACCCCGGCGACCACCTCGGCGGCGCGGCGCCAGGTCGCTGCAGGCGTCTGCGACCACCAGCGGGTCAGCATCCGGCCGGCGGCGATCGTGGCGAACACCACCGTCGCGGTCAGGTACCGGAAGTAGGCGGGGCTGGGGGTGAGCGCGAGCACCACGTAGCTGAGCGCGGGCCCGAAGGCGGCGATCACCAGGATGTCGTCCAGGCGCCACGGCTCGGCTTCCCCGGCCGGCGGCCTGACGCTGCGAGCCCCGGCCGCCCTTCTTCGCGTCCCAGCCGCCCAGCCGCCCTCCGTGCCCGCCCGGCCGATCCCCTCGCTGCTCCTGGCGGTACCGCTCTCCGCCCCGGCCCGCCCCGCCCCACCCGTCGCCCCGCCGGCCACCGCGCTCTCGCCGGGCACCCGGCCGGCGAGGGCGCCGCGGAGGAGGGACCAGAGGGCGAAGAGGAAGCCGGCGGCGACCGCGCAGAAGCCCACCAGGTGCGCGGCGTGGATCGCTGGTCCGGCCCCCCCGGAGCCGAGACCCGAGACGCTGCGTACCCCCCACATCCCGGGCAGCGCGAGGGTCACGAGCAGGTGGAGGTTGTGGAGCGCCTCGGTCACCCCCGCCCGGGGGTTGGTCGGACCGAGCCGGTAGGCGCCGAGCGCGGCAGTCAGGACGCGGACCAGGTAGGCGCCGGCGGTGGCGAGGGCGGCGGCGGTCAGCGGAGCGGCCCCGGCGCGCAGCGAGCGGCGCCGGAGGATGGCGACGACCCCGCCCAGGGCCACCGGAACCGTGCCGTAGGCGACCATCATCAGGTCCCCGAGCATCCCCGCGCCGAGGAGCACCACCGCCAGCGCCCAGCCCAGCCCGAAGCGCCCCCGGCGGAGCGCGATGAAGGCCGCCAGCGCGTAGAGGATCGTCGTCTGGTGCCAGGGGCTGGCGAGGAACTGGGTCGCGAGCGGGTGTCCGGGGAAGGCGAGGACCCCGACCACGAGCAGGCTGCCGGCCCACGCCGGTGCGCCGCGCTGCCCCCGCCGGGCGAGGACCACACCGGCCACGACGGCCAGGCCGGCGACCAGGGCGGGCACGACGAGCAGCAGGGCGGGGTAGGAGCCGACGACGCCCATTGCCGCGGCGAACACGACGACGTCGAGGGTCCACCACGAATCGAGCGACAGCCACCAGCCGTGGAGCACCAGGTTGCCGTGGAGGACGGCGTCGGCTTCGAGCATCACTGTCGCCCCGTCCGAGCTGACCGCTGCCCCGTTGACGTGGTGGGTGAGGACCCACAGCCAGGTGACCACCGCGACGGCGCCGACCACGCCGAGGAGTCCCGAGGCCGCGCGGGACGGGCCACCAGAGGTTCCTGGCGCCCGGTGATCTCCTCCGGGTCGCCGGGCGCGGCGGAGTTGGAGGGGGGGCTTCACGGGGCTCGCCTCTCCGTCGGTCCCCGGGCGTCCGGTGCGCGTCAGGTCCAATACGGCGTCCACGTTGCCGGCACGCCGGCCCATGTTAGGCGCCGCCGACCCGGGCCGCCCTGGCGGGCCGCTGCGCCCGCTGCCGGATCCGGCTCCTCGATCCGCAGGATGTAGAGGTTGCCGGCGCTGTCGATGGTCAGCCCCTGGGGGTAGGGGACCTCGGCGCCGGTCGCCGGGCCTCCGCCCCCGGTCCCGTCCAGGTGGGCCGCCAGGCCGTCGCCGGCGTACGTCGAGATCGTGGCCGAGCCCAGGTCGACGCGGCAGACGACGTCTGCGTGCTCGTCGGCCACCCACGGCGAGCCGCCCGAGCTCGCCAGGCCGAACGCCCCGAAGATGGTCACCTCGGAGACGGGTGCCGGGCGGCACCGGTTGGCACCAGGGTCGTGGTCCCGGAGGTGACCGTCCCCGAGCCGGGATGCGCCGGCGGCGCGCTGGCCGCGGCGGCCTGGCTCACCAGCGACTCGACCACCGGCGGGGCCCAGAGCCCGGCTGTGGTGGCCGCCGCGGCCTGCACGAACCTCCGCCGTCCCACCGGCCGCCGGCGACGCCCGCAGTCCGGGTGCCGGCGGTCAGGCTGTGCCGGCGGTCAGGCTGTGCGGGTGGTCAGGCTGTGCGGGTGGTCAGGCTGTGCGGGTGGCGGCGACCGCCTCGAGACCGAGCTCGGCGATGCTCACCTCGCGCATCTCCACCTTGCGGATCTTGCCGGTCACGGTCATCGGGAACGAGTCGACGATCTTCACGTAGCGGGGGATCTTCTGGTGGGCGATCCGGCCGTTGCAGTACGCCCGGACGTCTTCGGCGGTGAGCGGCGGGCGCCCTTCGCGCACCTTTATCCAGGCCATCAGCTCCTCGCCGTAGCGTTCGTCGGGGACGCCGATCACCTGCACGTCTTCGATGTCGGGGTGGCCGTAGAGGAACTCCTCCACCTCGCGGGGGTAGACGTTCTCCCCGCCGCGGATGACCAGGTCCTTGATCCGTCCGACGACGTTGACGTAGCCGTCCCGGTCCATGGTCCCGAGGTCGCCGGTGTGCATCCACCGGGCGGCGTCGACTGCCTCGGCGGTCTTGTCCGGCTCCTCCCAGTAGCCGAGCATCACCGAGTAGCCGCGGGTGCACACCTCGCCGGGCGTCCCCCGGGGCACGACGCGCCCGGTGGTGGGGTCGACTACTTTCACCTCGAGGTGCGGGAGGGGGCGTCCGACGGTGGCGGTGCGCCGCTCGACGCGGTCGTCGGAGCGCGTCTGGGTGGACACCGGGGAGGTCTCGGTCATGCCGTAGGAGATGGCCACCTCGCTCATGTGCATCTCGGTCATGACCCGTCTCATGACCTCCACCGGGCAGGGGGAGCCGGCCATGATCCCGGTGCGCAGCGAGGTGAGGTCGAAGCCGGGGAAGCCGGCCGAGGCGAGGACGGCGATGAACATCGTCGGCACCCCGTAGAGCACGCTGCAGCGCTCCGTCTCGACGGCGCGCAGGGTGGCCTCGGCGTCGAACGCCGGGGCGGGGATCACGATCGTCGCCCCGTGGGAGCTGCACCCGAGGTTGCCCATGACCATCCCGAAGCAGTGGTAGAACGGCACCGGGAGGCAGAAGCGGTCGGCCTCGGTGCAGCCGAGCAGCTCGGTGACGAAGAAGCCGTTGTTCAAGATGTTGTGGTGCGACAGGGTGGCGCCCTTCGGGAACCCGGTGGTGCCCGAGGTGTACTGGATGTTGATCGGGTCGTCGAAGGCCAGGCCGGCCCCGATCCCCTCGAGATCCCCGGGGTCGGCGCCGTCGCCGGCGTCGACCAGCTCGTCCCAGCTCGGGTCGCCGATGTACACCACGTCGCGCAGTTCCGGGGCGGAGGGCCGGACCTGCGCGACCATGGAGCGGTAGTCGCTGGTCTTGTGAGCGGTGGCGCTCACCAGCGTGCGCATCCCCGACTGGCGCACGACGTAGTCCAGCTCGGAGGTGCGGTACGCCGGGTTGACGTTGACGAGGATCGCCCCGATCATCGCCGTCCCGTACTGGACCGCCACCCACTCGGCGCAGTTGGGGCTCCAGATGCCGACCCGGTCCCCGGGGCGCACGCCGCGCGTCAGCAGCCCGAGGGCTACCCGGTGGGCCCAGCCCTCCAGCTCGCGGTATGTCCAGCGCCTCCCGGTCTGCACCTCGACGAGCGCCTCGTGGTCGGGTAGCCGGCTGGCGGTGGCCGCCAGGTTGGCCCCGATGGTCTCGCCCAGCAGGGGCACCTCGCCGGTGCCGTGGGCGTACGACGAGCTGGTCATTCGACCTCTTTCCCGACGCGGGCGCCGATCACGCCCGCGAGCGCAACGTAGCGCGCCGCCACCCGGTCGGGCGGACCGCCGGGACCTTGCGTCAGCCGCTCACCGGACCCGGTGGCGGCCCGGGTGGCGCAGCTCACCGGACCCGGTGGCGGCCCGGGTGGCGCAGCGGGCCTGGCGGGTGGGGAGGAGGGAGACCCCGAGAGCCACCCGCCCGGGCGCCGCGGTGCGCACGAGGGTCCAGCCCCCGGAGCTCGGCGCGAGGCACGCCTTGTCGGAGGCGAGCGTGAAGTACGGCGTCCAGCGGACTCGGACGGTCACCCGCCCGGGCCGGTGGACCTCGAGGACCACCCGGTCGGCGCCGAGCGCCATCAGCCGGGCGGGCCCCGAGACGATCCCGGGCGACGAGCTGACCCGCCACAGCGTCCACCCGCCGGACCGCCAGACCCGGACCAGGCCGGGCACGCCGGATCGCAGCAGGGCGGCCTCGGCTCGTCCCGCGTAGTCGAGCGGGGCCCGGGCGAGGGCGACGTAGGCGACGCCGTCGTTCCGCAGCCAGGCGAGGTAGCTGCGGTCGTCGAGGGTCCCCGCGTGGTAGAAGAGCGGGTTGCGTGCCACGTCGATCTGGCGTTCCCACCCACGGGCGAGCGACACCCGGGCCGAGGGGACGTAGAGGGACTCGTAGTGGTCCCGGGTGGGCACCACCTCCACCCGGATCGGTTGTCGCCCGGCCCGTAGCGCGAGCTGCTCGTCGAGCGGCGCGTAGTACGACGCCCGGTCGGAGCGCGGCCGGTCCGCCCGGGTCGTGAAGCCGGTCGACGGGGCCCACTGCCACACGACGAAGGGCGCGAGGACCGCGACGGCCGCGACCGTGGCCCGCCGGCGGGGGTTGCCGGCGCCGAGCCCGCACGCGGCGAGGGGCAGTCCGACCGACTCGGCCAGGCGGGGAGCGTTGCCCCCGAGCGGGTTGGCGACGAGGAAGCTGGCCAGGGTGGCCAGCCCGTAGGCGACCGCCCCGGCCCGCACCAGCGGCGGCAGGTGGAGCAGCCGGCCACCGGCGATGGCCACTACCGCGCAGAGCGCCTCGACCACGACCAGGCCGGTCCAGGCGAAGGGGAACGGACCGTCGCCGGGGAAGACCACGAGGCCGACCACCCCCACGGTGGCGCCGGCGGCCACGACCACGGCCACCAGTCCGGCCGCCCCGGGCTGCTCGGCTCCCGGCCTCCCGCCGGCTCGCCCCACTGCGAGGACCCCGGCTGCCAGCACGGCGAACGCCGCAGCCAGCGGAGACACCAGCGCGCACAGAGCGGCAAGCACCGCCGCGAGTCCCCACCTGACAGGGGTGTCGCGCTGCCCGAGGGCGGCCCGGACGGCGAGCAGCCCGACCGCTTCGCCGCAGAGGTAGGTGAGCTGGCCGACTCCGACGGCGATGAGGGTGCTCAGCGCGAAGTACCAGACGCCCGAGGGCCGCCGGCCCCCGGCCAGCCGGCGGGCGACGGAGTCGAAGCCGCCTGCCGCGACCGCCGCGGCGAGCATCCCGGTGGGCCCGGCGCCGGCGGCGCCGACCAGCGGGGGGGTGAGCACGCTGTAGGCCAGCGGGTAGTTCCCGGCGTACCAGCCGGGGTCCCAGACGACCAGGCCGTGGCGCGACGCGAGGGC
>JAJZWW010000493.1 GCA_021846485.1 Actinomycetes bacterium | reverse complement strand
GCCCGCGCCGGGATCACCGAGCGCTTCCCCCACGCAGAGCGGCTCGCAGACGTACAAGAACGCTCCGCCCAGCTCGCCGCCCAGCTCGCCGAGCTCGCCCGTCCCCACCACGACACAGCGGACACTCCCGTCCAGCTCTTCGCCACCTACGAGCGCCTCGCCGCCGAAGAGCGCGCCACCCGCGTCCGAGCCGCCATCACCCCCGGGCTCTCGCCCGACGCCGTAGAGCGTGTCCTCGAAGCGGTAGAGCGAGCCGAGCTGGCCGGCGCCGATCCCACCGGCCTGTGCTGCCGAGCCGGCCTCGGAACGCTCTCCGAGGAGGACCTACTCCACCAGATCACCAACCAGACCTACTCGGCACGACCACAGGCCGCCTACGCAGGCGTCCTCCCCCCACCAGCCCCGTCAGCCGACCCGGCCATCTTCGAACAGCTACAGCGCATCGGCTGTCAGCTCGAAGCCTGGCGCGAAGAGCTTGCCCAACAGCTCGACAGCGGGGAACCACCCCCCCAATGGGCAGCACCACTTGCCCACCCCCCAGCGGACCCGGCCACCCGAAGCGCCTGGGCCACCCACGTCGCGCAAGTAGGCGTCTGGCGCGCAGCTCGCTGCCTCGCCGAGAGCGACCTCTACGGTCCCGACCACGGCCTCTCCCCGTTGCTAGCGGCTGCCCGAGCAAGGGCAGTCGCAGCAGGGCGAGCTGCACGCCAGGCCGGGGAGAGCCAACAACACCCGCGGGCGTCACGTCCACCTCGCGCACCACTGTCGCACCCAACCCGCTCCCAACCGCCCGCGGTACCCCTACGGCCCTGACTCGACCAGGCCACCACGCCCACGCTACGTGGGCGTGGCTACAGCGACGTTCTTGCGGCGTCCACGCCGGGCGCCGAACCCGAGCCTCGTCGTGGCCAGCCGGAGAGCGCCGATCCTCCAGTTCTGCGGCGCTCCGTGGCCACGGGGAGAGTCGACACCCCGGGTGGCGGTGGCTGAGGGCAGCACGACGGGAGTCTCGCAAAGGGATCCCCAACAGACGCCCCGGAGTGGCCGAGCGCCTGCGCCGGCCGGGCGTGCGGGTTGCAGTCTCGTAATCATGTCGCACGTCGCCGGAGGTAGTCGTCTTCGTCGGCGTAGTCCCTCGGTGCCGTGCTGTAACGGCTGGTGACACTCGCGAGGAGGTCGTGCGGGGCGCTGCTGGTTGCGGTGTCGAAGAGCCAGTCGATCTCGTCGGCGACCGTGGCCCGGTAGTCGCCCACGGGGGTGTAGCCGAGCTGCTCGGCGGCGGCAGTGTCCAGCACGATGGGCGGGACGCGGTCCCAGGGGTGGCGGCCGAGGCCCTCAGGGGCGGTGTTGTCCAAGAGGATCTCCTGCCAGGTGTAGCCGAGGTGGGCGGCGACGATCGAAGCGATGCTGCGACCGTCCGGGCAATCGGGATCGGCGGCGTTGAGAACCCGCCGACCCGGCCGCTCGGCGAGCGTGGCGATGAGAGCGGCAATGTTGAGCGCGGCGCTGGGATGGTCCGCGCCCTCCCCCCGGCGGGCGAGCACGACGCTCGGGCGTCGGTCCAAGACGCGCTTTACGAAGTGCCACTCCCTCGGCTGGCGGCTCCAGGCGCCGTGGACCTTCGAGGCTCGCAGCACGCTGACCGGGTGGCCGCTGGCCAGCAGGGTCTCTTCGGCGGCGACCTTGTTGGGGCCATAGCCCTCCGCCGAGTCGTAGTCGGCGTCGTTGGGTCGAAGGATGGGTTGGTCCTCGGCGATCGGGCCGCTGAACTGCGGAGGCGTCGCAGAGTTGGAGTGCCGTCCCTGATCGTCGATGTAGACGGCTTTGCTCGAGATCATCACTGTCGAGGTCACGTCACCAAGGAAGGGGACCAGAGTCGCGGCGTGGGCTGCGGTGTAGCAGGCGCAGTCGACCAGCAAGTCCGCGCCGCCGCCGACAATGTCGCGGATTGTTGTTGGGTCGTACCGGTCGGCTTGCACGAACCGGGCGCCCACCACGTCCAGGCCGGGCGGCACGTGGGCGGGGTCTCTTCCCGTGACCGTCACCTGCCAGTCGGAGGTAGTCAGCCGGCGCACAGCCGCCCACCCGATCGCGCCCGTCCCAGCCAGAAGCACCGCCCGTCGCACGGCGACAGCGTAGATGCACCGGGGGAAACCCCGTCGCCCCTCCGTGTGGTGCGGGCGACTCCAGCTACCCAATGTGCAGAAGCCGATGGTCCAACCGACGGTCACATATGCCGCATCCAGAGGTTCTCCTCGACGTAGGTGCCCCGATCCCTCTCTCGGTCGACTTCAACGAGGCTGAGCGCGTCGGGCACCACGTAGCTCGCGGTTTCGGGGAAGGCCATCGCCGCCCACTGCTCCCACTCCGCCACCGTCCCTGTGATCACCATCGAGCGCGACGCCGGGCCCAGGATCGACGCTCCCAGACGCTCATGGGTGCGGATCCACGGGTCGAGAGACTCGCCGTCGGCCCGACGCCACACGGCGAAGCGCTCCATCGACACCAGCGGATAGGACGACTTGAGGGTCGGTCGAACCGGGCAGATCACCTTGCCGAGCCCGGCTGAAGCGGCCCGTTCGCGAAGGGCCGTCAGGGCTTGGCCGGCCAGGCCCTTTCGCCCAGCGTCGGCTGCGACCGCCGCTGCCATGATGCACAGCGTGTCGGGCTGTTCCCCCGACTCATGACCCTCCACCGAACGGATCAACGCCCCGTCGTAGCCGTCGGGCAGGTCAGCGACGGTCCCGTCCCAGCGCATCGGGACTCCCCACCCGCCCGCCACGACACGGTCCTCGTCGACGAGCCACAGATC
>JAJZWW010000492.1 GCA_021846485.1 Actinomycetes bacterium | reverse complement strand
GTCTGCCTGACGGCTGCCGCCTCGGATCGGTCGATGGCCGACTTCCCGTAGTGCTCTTTTCCGGGTCCCCGACTGCTTCGTGGCAAAGTTGGTAGGGATCACCGAACTCTCCCCACTCTCGATCACTGAAATTCCCCAGGCGATGAGAGGGGTGGTGGGCGCGAGGTGAGCCTACACAGCCGTCAAGGGCTCACCTCCTCCTCGAGGATGTCGGTCACGGCGATCGGGTCCCCGCACGATGGACAACTTCCCCCGAACCCGACGCGGCGCATGAAAGTGCGGCACTGCTCGCAATACTGCTCGCCGAGGGACCGCTCTCCGCAGAGGTCGCACTCATAGACGGTCACCGGCCGTCGAGGTCGCCTCTTTGGCAGAACGAGGGCCGGCAGCCCCATGTTCCGGCGCCGGCGATAGGCAGCGGCTCTGCACGCGTCCGAGCAGAACTGCCGGCGTCCGACGCGGGAGAAGCTCCCCTCACAGACCGGACAGGTCATCGTGACGCCATCGTGATACGACGGGGATGGCGAGGAGTCGCTCATGGCTCGCCACCGCCCGTCGGGCGGCCTCGGCCCGAGCCCGGTGGCTGCGCATGCGGTAGCTGTCCCCGGTGATGTCGATCACGACGCTCCGGTGCAACAACCGGTCCAACATCGCCCCTGCCACCATTACATCCCCGTTGAAGACCTTTCCCCAGCTCGCGATGCCTAAATTCGTCGTCAACGCTATGGAGCCCTTCAAATATCTCTGGCTCACAACCTGGAACAGCGCCGCCGCGGCCTCGTCGGGCAGCGGTAAGTAGCCCACTTCGTCAACGATGAGGAGCCTGGGTCCGGCATAAAAGCGCATCGTCGTCGCCCACCGTCCCTCGAGCGCGGCGCGGTGACAGCGTGCGGCGAGATCGGCGGCCGTCGTGTAGTGCACCCGCATGCCAGCCGCCACCGCCGCATGGCCGAGGCCGACCGCCAGCATCGTCTTTCCGACCCCTGGCGGTCCGATGAACAACACGTTGGTGGCGTCCTCGAGGAACCGGAGCGTCCCGAGCTCGTCGATCAGCTTCTTGTCCACCGACGGCTGGGCCGAGAAGTCGAAGTCGGCGAGGGTGAACGGCGAGGGAAGCGAGGCAAAGCGAGTGAGGCTCGCCCGGCGGCGCTCGTCGACGGCGTCGACCTCGACCGACAGCAGCCGCTCCAAGAATGCCGAGGTCGTGAGCTTGGCCCTCGCCGCCTCGTCGAGGAGCCCCGGCAGCGCCTCGGCCGCCGCGGTCATCTTGAGGAACGCGAGGTGGGCCCGGAGGCGCTGGTAGTCCGACCCGGGGGTCATGGCATCACCTCGGCGTCCGAGCACTCGACGGCGCCAGGGAAGGCGAGGTGCACGATCTCAGCGAGCGCCTCGAGGTCGACGACCGGCTCTTCACCATGGGTGCCGAGGATCCTCGCCCGAGCCTCGAGCGCCGCTGATCCGGGCGGCTTGTTAGCCTTTCGGTCACAGGGTCGGGCGGTCGAGAACTGGCTCAACACGGCCTGCTCGAGAGCAGCGCCGTGCTCAGGCGTGCGCACGATCGAGCCGGCTCCCGGTGGAGCCAGACGGTGGGTGACGAGCACCTGCCCACCGGGCGCCACGAGGTCGAGCGTCCCGGTGCCAAGGCGGTGGCGGAGCGTCATCTCGACACCGGTCAGTCCCGGCGCCGTCGAGTAGCGGTTCCCCCGGAATGCCACCGTCGCCCGGTCGTCCACGCTGCGGCGCACCTCGACGGTTGCCGGATAGGCCGTCGCCGGCAGTGCCATCAGCGCTTCCTTCTCGGCGAGGGCTCCGACACTCGGCCACACCGGGCGCTTCCCCGCTGTCAGTTCTTCGGGATCGAGATAGCGCCCTGGCGGGCGCAGCCGAGCGTCGCCGGCCCCCGACCAGAACTGGTCGAGGCTCACCTGCGCCTCCTCGGGGTTCGTCGCCGTCATCGTGCGCCACCACCTGCCGCACATGAACTTCACCCCGCACTCGACCGCGCCCTTTCGGTTGCCCCGACGAGGAGGACACGGCGTGATCACGGCTCCGTAGTGCTTGGCCACCGGGGCGAAGGAGGCCTGCACGTCGGCGGTTCCGGGCACGATCACGGTGGCCAGGCGGTCGGTGCGCCACTTGCGCGCCGTCCCGCCGAGGCGACGCAGGACGCCGTCCAGCCCCTCGATCAGGTGTGCCTGGTCCATCGACTCGGCGAGCACTCCACGGGTCCGCCCCGAATGGCTGAGGGTGCCGAGCAGGACGTAGGCCGTGCCGCCCCAGGGGGCGTTTCGCCGCTCGGCCCAGTCCCATTGGATCTCATCGCCCGCGAGGTGCTCGATCTCGATGCTCTCGCGGCCCTTCACCCCCGAGCACGCCTCGCAGTGCGGTCGCAGGCCGGCCAGGCGCAGCTGGCGAGCAAAGCTCGGGTAGGCGCGGTCGTAGCCGAGCGGGACGACCTCGTCGAACAGCGCGCTCGCCCAAAGGTGTGGGTCGTCTTGAAACCGGGCCTTCACGTAGTCGACGAAGGGAGCCATCGGGTCGGGCGCCGACGACCGCCGCACACCGGCGGTTCGTTCGCCGGACAGATACGCCCGCACCGTCTTGCGGTCACAGTCGAGGTGGCGGGCGATCGCCGAGATCGACCATCCCCGCCTGGACAAGGCACTTGCTTCCACGTCGTCACTCCTTGAGAACATGGTCGGGGGCTCCTCGCGCTGGGTGGCTAGCACCGTCAGCGTCGGGGAGTCCCCAACCGGGTTGGTGGATCCCTGCGTCGGGCCCACCACCCCGCTCAAGGGTGGGGAATTTCAACT
>JAJZWW010000491.1 GCA_021846485.1 Actinomycetes bacterium | reverse complement strand
GCTGCGCCCGGGGCCCTGGCTCGCCGAGGCGGAGCTCGCCGCGGTGGTGCGCGAAGCCTTCGACCCGGCCGTCCACGTCGATGCCCGAGTCGACCCGGCGGCCAACCTGGCCCACGCCGGACCGGTCGCCATCGCCGAGGCCTGGGACCACCTCCGCCACGATTCGGCGTACTCGGTGGTGCTGTGGATCTCGGAGTGGCCGCGGATCGCCGTCCCGCCCGACTTCCTCCACTCGCTCGTCTTCGCGCCAGGGGTGCGGCGCACCCTGTCGCTCCTCGCCCGGCCGCTCCCCACCGACCAGGCGCTGCGCCAGATCCGCAGGGAGAAGACCGAGGCGGTGGCCGACTCGACGCAGAAGGCCCGGGTGGGCCAGCTCGCCGACCTCTCCGACGCCCAGGAGTACGAGGACCTGCTCGCCCGGGAGCGCTCGGTGATCGCCGGGCACACCGACGTCGAGTTCACCGGCTTCGTGACCGTCACCGCTCCCACCCGCAGCGCCCTCGAGGCCGCCCAGGCGACCGTCACCCGGGCAGCGGCCCAGGCCGCCTGCGAGGTCCGCCCCATCTACGGCAACCAGCTCCAGAGCTTCGTGCTCGCTGCTCTCCCCGTCGGTCGGAGCGCGTTCTGATGGCCGGGGCACGCAGCACCCGGCGGCGAGCTGGAACCGGCAGCCCTGACGCCGTCCCGGGCTCGTACGAGTCTGGCGAGCCCCACGCCCCGACACCGCCGTCGAGCACCCGGGCGGGCCCGGTCGCTTTCCCCGATGCCCGCGTCTACGGCGTGGCTGGCTGGGCACCGGGCGGGTCGTCCCGCCGCCAGCGCCGAGCGGCGCGCGCCCTCGAGGCCGCCCACCGCAGGCAGCTGATGGCCGAACGGCAAGCCGAGCTCGAGGCCCTGCGGGCCGAGCGGCGTGCGCGTCCGTACCTCCCCCGGGGCGGTGAGCCGGGTCCCAAGGCCGGCCGCTCGTATCGGCGCCTTGCGCTCACCCCCCACCGGGCCACCTCCGAGGTGCTCGCCGGCGCGTACCCGTTCCTCGCCGAAGAGGGCCTCGGTGCTGCTGGCATGCTGATCGGCCAGGACGCCTGGTCGGGATCGGCCTTCTGCTACGACCCCTTCGAGCTCTACCGCCAGGGCGCGCTCACCAACCCCAACATCTTCCTCGCCGGCCAGATCGGCCGGGGCAAGTCCACCCTCGCGAAGTCGCTCGCCGTCCGCAGCGTCGCCTTCGGTCGTCGCGTCTACGTCCCCGGTGACCCGAAGGGCGAGTGGACGGCGGTGACCAACGCCGTCGGCGGCCAGGCGGTCGAGCTCGGCGTCGGCAGCCCGGCTCGGCTCAACCCGCTCGACGAGGGACCCCGACCGACCGGTCTCGCCGATGCGGTGTGGCGTGCCCAGGTGGCTACCCGACGGACCAACCTGGTCGCTGCTCTTGCCGAGTCGACCCTCGGGCGCCCGCTCCAGGCGACGGAACGGACCGCGCTGGACGCCGCGCTCACTGACGCCCAGCGTCGGAGCACCACCCCCGTCCTCCCTCTGGTCGTCGACGCCATGCTGGAACCGAGCCAGCCCTCACCGGGCTCGTCGATCGACCAGCTGACCGCGGACGGCCGCGAAGCGGCCCACGCGCTCGCCCGGCTCGTGCGCGGCGACCTGGCCGGGCTCTTCGGCGGCCGCTCGACGGTCACCTTCGACCCCATGCTTCCGATGCTGTCCCTCGACCTGTCGGCCATCTCGGGCTCCGACACCCTTATCGGGCTCGTCATGACCTGTGCGTCGACGTGGATGGAAGCCGCGCTCGCCGATCCCGACGGCGGTCAGCGCCTCGTCGTCTACGACGAAGCCTGGCGGCTCCTCGCCCAGCCTGCCCTTCTCGCCCGCATGCAGGCCCAGTGGAAGCTGTCCCGGGCCTGGGGGCTCGCCAACCTGATGGTCGTCCACCGCCTCTCCGACCTCGACGCCGTCGGCGAGGCCGGCTCGCAGTCGCGGGGGCTCGCCCAAGGGCTCCTCGGCGACACCGCCACCCGGATCCTCTACAACGAGCCCTTCGACGAAGCGCAGGCTGCCGGCAGCGTGCTCGGCCTCACCTCGGTCGAGGTCGCCCAGCTCCCCGAGCTCGCCCGCGGCGAAGGTCTCTGGCGGGTGAACGAACGGGCCTTCGTCGTCCGCCATCTGTGCACGCCGGGCGAGCTGGCACTGTTCGACACCGACGGACGGATGGTCCGGGCGTGAGCCGGAGCCGGCGGCAAGGGATGGATGTGACGCGCTGGGCCCGGAGGGAGAAGAAGTATGGGGCCGACGGAGACGGGAGTGGCACCCGGGCCGAGCGTCCGAACCCGCCCTGACCTCGGGGTCTCCCCGCCAGCTGCCGTACGTGTTCTTCAGGTGGCGGACCGTGTCGCCGATAGACCTCGGGTGAGGATGCTGGTCCTGCGGCGGGCGGACACCTGCGTGGTGTGCGGCGGTGCCGTGGGCGTCGGTGAGCGGGCAGGGTGGGACGGCGTGGCGAAGAGGGTCACGTGCATGTCGTGTCTTGGCTCCACGACGACCCCGGCACCGCCATCCGACCCGGTCACGCCGGAGCCTTCCGCACCGGCGTTCGACCGGGGGACTGCCGGTCGATCGGTCACCCGGGAGGCAGAGAGAAGGTCTGATCAGTACCGGCGACATGAGGAGGACCGCGTCGCCGCTGATCGGGAGTGGCGATCGCAGATCAAGGCCGAGCATCCACTGGCGGGTCGGGTCGTCGCCGCCGTCACGCCGACGGTCCAGGCGCGGCCGGCCCCACAGCACGTCCGAGCCTGGGTGACCGGCGCCCCGGGTGA
>JAJZWW010000490.1 GCA_021846485.1 Actinomycetes bacterium | reverse complement strand
CCCGGTGGACGAGCCGCTCGAGCACGCACAGGCCCCAGGGCCCGAGACCGACGACCGCGACTTCCACCGCCCCGAAGGTAGGACCGGGCCGGCGAGGGCACAAGCGAGCGCCTCTCGGTTTTCGGGTCTTGCAGTGCTGGTCGACGTGGGCGGGGTGCTCGTCATGCCCAGCCACGCCATCGTGTCAGGCGTCTCCGCCGCCCACCGCGGGCGGGGTGCCGACGGGGAGGCGCTCTACGCCGCCCACTACGCCGGGGTGGCCGCCGGCGACGCTCCGGACGGCTTCGACTGGGGTGCCTACCGGCGCTGCCTGCTCGCCTCTGCCGGGGTGCCCGCCGACCGCCTGGAGCGTGCCGGCGACGCGCTGGCCCGGGAGCTCGCCGGACCGGCAGAGCGGGTGTGGACCCAGGTGATGCCCGGGGCGCGCGAGGGCGTCGGCGCGCTGGCCACCTCCGGGGCCCGCCTGGCGGTGGTCTCCAACTCC
This sequence comes from Actinomycetes bacterium, assembly GCA_021846485.1. GTDB lineage: Bacteria > Actinomycetota > Acidimicrobiia > Acidimicrobiales > Palsa-688 > JAKAQB01. The sequence goes on along the minus strand of JAJZWW010000490.1, from coordinate 2,341 downwards.
GACGGCACGGTCGCCGCGCTGCTCGACGCCCTGTGCCTGGTGCCCGAGGGGACACCGGTCGTCGACTCGGGGGCGGTGGGGGTCGCCAAGCCGGACCCGGAGCCGTTCACCATCGCCCTCGACCGCCTCGGGGTGCCCGCCGCGCGAGCGGTCCACGTGGGCGACGTACCCAGCACGGACGTCGCCGGGGCGCGCGCCGCCGGCGTCCGCCCCCTGCACCTCGACCCGGTCGGGTGGTGCCGTGCCGGCGACCACGAGCACGTGGCGTCGCTCGCCGAGGTCGTCGGACGGCTGGCTACCTGACGATCCCCCCGCGGGTCATCGCCTCCACGTCGAGAGCCTTGTCGGCCTCCTCGGGGCTGAGCAGCCCCCGCTCGAGCACCACCGTGCGCAGGTCCTTGCCCTCGGCCAGGGACGCCTTGATCACCTTGGCCGCCTCCTCGTAGCCGATGTAGGGATTGAGGGCGGTGCCGATCGCCGGCGACGACAGGGCGTAGGTGCGGCAGCGCTCCACGTCGGCCTCCAGGCCGGCGACGCAGCGGTCGGCGAGCACCCGGCTCACGTTGGCGAGCAGCCGCAGCGACTCGAGCAGGTTGCGGGCGATGACCGGCAGCATCACGTTCAGCTCGAAGTTGCCCGCCGCGCCGCCGAAGGCGACCGCGGCGTCGTTGCCGATGACCTGGGCGACCACCTGGGAGACCGCCTCGGGGATCACCGGGTTGACCTTGCCGGGCATGATCGAGCTGCCCGGCTGGAGGTCGGGGATGCGGATCTCGGCCAGGCCGGCGCGCGGCCCGCTGCCCATCCAGCGAAGGTCGGTCGCGCACTTGTAGAGCGACACGGCGACCGTACGCGCCGCGCCGGAGGCCTCGACCAGCGCGTCGCGCGCCCCCTGGGCCTCGAAGTGGTCACGGGCCTCGGTCAGCGGCAGGCCGAGGTCGTCGGCAAGGCGACGCACCACCCCCGCGGCGAAGCCCTCGGGGGCATTGATCCCGGTCCCGACGGCGGTCCCCCCGAGGGGGAGCTCCCCGACGCGGGGAAGCGCGGCATGTAGGCGCTCGACCCCGTGCTCGACGGCGGTGGCGTAGCCCCCCATCTCCTGGCCGAGGGTCACCGGGGTGGCGTCCATCAGGTGGGTGCGCCCCGACTTGACCACCGACTCCCACTCACCGGCCTTGCGGCGCAGCGCCCCGGCGAGGTGCTCGAGGGCGGGCACCAGCGAGATGACGATCTGCTGGGTGGCGGCCACGTGGATGGCCGAGGGGAACGTGTCGTTGGAGGACTGGGAGGCGTTGACGTGGTCGTTGGGGTGGACCGAGCGCCCTAGTCGCTCGGAGGCGAGCGTGGCGAGGACCTCGTTCATGTTCATGTTGGTGGAGGTCCCCGACCCGGTCTGGAACACGTCGACGGGGAACTCGCCGTCGAAGCGGCCGGCGGCGACCTCGGCAGCAGCGGACCGGATGGCCTCGGCCACCGGGCCCTCGACGATCCCCAGGCGGGCGTTCTCGGCGGCCGCGGCGGCCTTGATCGCCGCCAGCGCGGCGATCAGCGACCGCTCGACGGTCGTCCCCGAGATCGGGAAGTTGTCCACCGCCCGCTGCGTCTGGGCCTGCCACTTGGCGTCCCGGGGCACCCGCACCTCTCCCATCGAGTCGCGCTCGACGCGGTAGTCGCTCATGTCCGGACCGTACCGCCCTGCGAACGGTCCTTGGGTCACGGTGCTGCTCCCCCTTCCGTCAGCATCGCCGGCACCGACGAACGCGAGCGCTCCGGGATCTTCTCCACCGCAGCCGGCGTCCTCGCCGCCTACCGCTCCCCCGCTGCCGTCGCCGCCACCCCCAATTTCGAGCCCCACGCCTTCGTCCGCTCCAGCGACACCGTCTACATCGCCGCCCCGGCCGACGCCCAGGACCAGCTCGCTCCCATCGTCGTCGCCCTCTTGGACCGGTTGCGCCGGGTCACCTACCGCCGCGAAGCCGGCTGGCCACCGGTGCTGTGGGCCATCGACGAGGCCGCCGACATCGCTCCCCTCCCCAACCTGCCGAGCATCATCAGCGAGGGCGCCAACCAAGGATCGGTCAGCCTGGTTTGCCTCCAGGACCTCTCCCAGGCCCGCCAACGCTGGGGAGCGGCCGCCGACTCGGACCCCACCATCCTCATCCATGCCACCGCTCCTGCCACCTCCTCCCGACGAGCGCCGGCACCGGTCCAATCGAAAGGTTGAAACGGTAAGGTAGGCGGCTGGCTCGACCGTCACCGGTAGGTCGGGCAGGCTCAGTCCCTTTGGTTTCCCGCTGGGTGCATGGTTTCTGCCTCGCCATGGGTGTTAGCTCTGCCAGCC
>JAJZWW010000020.1 GCA_021846485.1 Actinomycetes bacterium | reverse complement strand
CTGTCGTTCGAGGCGATCACGCTGCCCCACGACACCGCCGTCGTCGAGTTCTCGAACAGGCTCGTCGTGCCCGTCCCGAAACGAGCCTCCTTGCCCTCGAGGTTGTGGGACGCCGCGAGGTGGATGTGGTGCGCAGCAAGGGCCGGGTTCCCGACCGCCTCGAAGTGGTACAGCACCAGCGCGCCGACGACGAACATGATGGCCATCGACGCGTAGATCGGACGCGCCTGGCGCATGTTGCCCACCATCTTGCCGAACAGGAATATGCAAGCCACGGGGACGCTGAAGCCCAATATCAGCTGCACGAAGATCGACGCGGCGCCGGGACCGGCGAACGGTTGGGCCGAGTTCATGTTGAAGAAGCCGCCGCCGTTGTCGCCGAGCTGCATGATCGACGTCATCGACGCCACCGGTCCCTGGGCGATCACCTGCTTGTGGCCCTGCAAGGTCCGCACGACCGTGTAGGCGTGCAGGTTCTCGGGGCTCCCCATGGCCAGCAGCACGACGGCCCCGACGATCGCGAGCGGGACCGACACCCACAACAAGGTGCGCACGAAGTCCCGCCAGAAGTTGCCGATCGTCTCCGACTGCTGCCGGGAGAAGCCCCGCACGACGGCGAGCAGCAGGCATATCCCGGTGATCGGTGACAGGAACTGCTGGACCGTGAGCCACATCTGCGACAGGTAGCTCATCGTGGTCTCGCCGCCGTAGTTCTGCCAGTTGGTGTTGCTCATGAAGCTGATCGCGGTGTTGAGGTTCACCCAGAACGGCACGCGGTGCATGTGCGCCGGGTTGAAGGGGAGCACGGGCTGCAGGGCCAGGAGCACCATCAGGACCGCGAACCCGACCACGTTGACCGCCAGCAGCGTGAGCACGTAGCGCGTCCAGCGCATCTCCACCGTCGGGTCGATTCCACAGACGCGGTAGACCGCCCGCTCACAGGGGACGAGCACCCGGTCGGCGAAGGTCCGGCCCCCCTCCAGTGTGTTGAACATGTAGGTGCCGAGGAACTTGCCGACGGCGGTCACGACCGCCAGGAGCACGAAGATCTGCACGATTCCTTGCCAGGTCAACTATTCACTCCTGGGGCTGTGGATGAGCTCGTAGATGGGTTGACGATCTCGGGTCGCCCGGCGAGGAACCGGCCGGCACGAGCGGGGCCGGGCGTGCCGCGCACCTCCGGGACCGCCCCTGGCGCCACTTCCCGCAGTTCCGTCGCGGCCACCGCCCCGACGGAGGCGTAGCGCGGTGCCGTCCTTCCCGGTCCCGCAACTGATCTGGGTCTAGGGGTCAAGGCGTTCACCTCCTGGCGCCGGTACGCCAGACGACCCACCGCTGGCACCGGCACCCCGTGGTTCTACCGGTGGTTCGGTCCGGGTGCTCGTCGTTTTACGGCATGTTCATGCGGAGGGGCAGGAAATTGATGTTCTGTTTTCGGGGGGCGCACATGCCCTCGGTAGTCTGATGGTGTGGAGTCTGATGGTGTGGCTCGAGGGTCGCTCCGCGTCTACCTCGGCGCCGCTCCCGGCGTCGGAAAGACCTACGCCATGCTCAGCGAGGGTCGGCGCAGGCGCGAGCGCGGCACGGACGTCGTCGTCGCCTGCGTGGAGACTCACGGCAGGCCGGCCACCGCCACCCAGCTCGGCGACCTCGAGGTGGTGCCGCTGGCACTGTCGGCCCATCGGGGAACGACGGTGGCGGAGATGGACGTCGACGCCGTCCTGTGCCGCCAACCGGCGGTAGCGCTGGTGGACGACCTGGCGCACACCAACGCCCCGGGGGCAGGGCGTGCGAAGCGCTGGCAGGACGTCGAGGTGCTCCTCGAGGCGGGGATCACGGTGGTCTCGACGCTCAACATCGAGCACCTGGAGTCCCTCAACGATGTCGTCGCCGCCATCACCGGGGTGCAGCAGTGCGAGACGGTCCCCGATGCGTTCGTGCGCACTGCGGAGCAGGTCGAGCTGGTCGACATGACCCCGGAGGCCTTGAGGCGGCGCATGGCGCACGGCCACATCTATGCCGCCGACCGGGTCGGCGTCGCTCTCGCCAACTACTTCCGCTTCGGCAACCTGGTGGCGCTGCGCGAGCTGTCCCTGCTGTGGGTGGCGGACAGCGTCGAGGACCAGCTGCAGAGCTACCGCCAGCGTCACGGCATCGACGACCCGTGGGAGACGCGCGAGCGGGTACTGGTCGCCCTCACCGGCGCTCCCAGCGGGGAGCACCTCGTACGGCGGGCTGCTCGGATGGCCCGCCGCGCCAAGGGAGAGCTGGTGGCCGTGCACGTCGTCTCCGACGACGGGCTCACCGCCAGGTCCCCATCCCAGCTGGAGGAGCAGCGGGCCCTCGTCGCCCAGTTGGGTGGCGCGTACCGGGAGGTGGTCGGCTCCGACGTTGCCGAGGCGTTGCTGCAGGTCGCCCGGGCCGAGAGCGCTACCCAGCTGGTGGTCGGCGGGAGCCGGCGCAACCGCTGGGCTCGGCTGAGCGGTGGGTCGGTGATCAACGCGGTCCTCCGCGGGTCCGGCGAGAGCCTCGACGTGCACGTCATCTCCCCCCCGCTCCCGACGCCGTCGGCCGGAGCGGCGCCCGAGGCCACCCGAAGGCGCCGGGGGCGCTCGGGAGGTCCCAGCCCCAGCCACCGGAGGTCGGGCGGGACCACCTCACTGAGCAGGAGGCGCCGGCTGATCGGAGTGCTGCTCGCATTGGTCGTCCTCCCGTCCATGACCGCCGTCCTCACCGCCGCAGGGGGCGGCCTGGGGCTCGGGACGGTCTCGCTCGTCTACCTCCTCCCGGTCGTGGCAGCGGCGGCGATCGGCGGCGCCCTCCCGGGGATGTTCGCCGGCGCCATCGGCTTCGTGCTGCTCGAGTGGTTGTCGAGCCGAAACGCAACGGGCCCCGCCGTCGCAAGTCCCACGGACGCCGTCACCCTTGCCGTCTTCCTCGCCGTAGCGGCTGCAGTCACCATCTTCGTGGACCTGGCCGCTCGCCGAGCGGAGGACGCCCGTCGGACCCGCTCGCAGGCGGCGGCGCTGGCCCGGGCAGCCAACGCCCTGCTCGAGCAGCCCGATCCGCTCCCCGCGCTCGTCGAGGAGATCTACCGCACGTTCCTCGTGACCGGCGCCGCCGTGCTCCGCCGCGACGGGCGCGGGTGGGCCCGGGAGGTGGCCACTGGCTCCGACCCACCCGCCACCCCGGAGGAAGCGACCCTCAGCTTCCCCGTAGGCGAACACCGGGTGCTCACCCTCTCGTCGCCACGCCTGCGTGGCGACGAGACCGAGGCACTCGGTACCTTCGTCGACCACTTGACCGTCGCCGTGGTCAACCGGGAGCTCCAGGTGCAGGCCTCCGAGGCAATGGCCCTGGCCAAGGCCAACGAGCTCCGGACCGCGCTGCTCGCCGCCGTCAGCCATGATCTGCGGACGCCGCTCGCGTCGATCAAGGCGGCGGCCACGAGCCTGCTCCCCGACGTCGTCGTCTGGGAGCCCTCGGCCGCCCGAGCCCTCCTCGAGACCATCGACGCCGAGGTCGACCGCCTGAGCGCGCTCGTGAGCAACCTCCTCGACATGAGCCGGCTGCGCACCGGCTCGCTCGTCGTGCACCGCGCCCCGGTGGGGATCGACGAGGTGGTCGCCTCGGCGCTGGCGTCGCTCCCGACGAGCGGACAGCGGGTGCACCTCGAGGTGGACGAGACCCTCCCGGCGGTCGACGCCGATGCGCCACTGCTCGAGCGGGCGGTCGCCAACCTCCTCGACAACGCGCTCGCCGCGACCGACGAAGCCAGCCCGGTACGCGTCCTCGCCGGCCGACAGCCCGACGGGTGGCTCGAGCTGCGCGTCGTCGACCAGGGACCGGGGATCCCGCCCGGAGAGCGTGAGGTGGTCTTCCAGCCCTTCCAGCGCCTGGGCGACCGTGGCAGGAAGAGCGGCGTAGGGCTCGGCTTGGCGGTGGCCAAGGGTTTCGTGGAGGCCATGGGTGGCGACCTGGCCCTCGAGGAGACCCCCGGCGGGGGGGCCACCATGGTCGTCCGCTTGCGGGTGTCCGAGCCCGTGGCCTCCCTCCTGGCCGACCTCGACCCGCAGGGCGAGCCAGCCATGCAACCAGGGGGCGAGCCGTGAGCCGGATACTGGTCATCGACGACGAGGCGCTGTTCGCCCGTGCGCTCAGCATCGGCCTGCGCGCGCGCGGCTACGACGTCGGGTGGGCCTCGTCCGCCGTCAAGGGCCTAGAGCTGGCGGCACGCCAGCACCCCGACGTCGTGCTCCTCGACCTCGGCCTCCCCGACCTGGACGGGCTCGAGGTGCTGAGCGCCTTGAGGGCCTGGACGACGGCCCCGGTCATCGTCCTCTCCGCTCGCAGCCAGGAGCAGGCCAAGGTCGAGGCGCTCGACAGCGGCGCCGACGACTACGTCACCAAGCCCTTCGGCATGGAGGAACTGCTCGCCCGAGTGCGCACCGTGCTGCGGCGTGACGCGTCGGCGGGCAGCAGCGCCACGATCGTCACCCCTCACTTCACCGTCGACCGGGCCGGCAAGACGGTCACCGACGGCGACGGCCAGTTGGTCAGACTGACCCCGACCGAATGGCACATGGTGGAGATCCTCTCGCGCAACCTCGGCCGACTGGTCCCGCACCGCCAGCTCCTGCGCGAGGTCTGGGGACCGCAGTACGAGCAGGAGCTCGAGTACCTGAGGGTCTACGTCGGCCGCATACGGCGCAAGCTCGAGCCGGACCCGGCTCGCCCGCGCTACTTCATCACCGAGGCGGGGATGGGCTACCGCTTCCAGGTGCCCGACAACCCCGAGCTGCCCGTCGGGGGTGCGATCCCCGATCCACTGTGAGCGCCGAGTACGGATCGAGGCGCCGGAGCGACCTACCCCTGGTCGGGCGCCGGGTCCTCGTCGGGCGCCTCGGAGGTCCACACCGGCCCGTCACCGCCGGAGCCCCGCTCCGAGTCGCCGCCGGCGGCGGCGGTGGTGGTGGTGGTGCCCTCCAGGTACTCTGCCCAGGCGGCCTGGGCCTCGGACTCCGGCTCGAAGTCGGCGAAGCTCGGCCCGACGTAGTTGCCCTGGTCGTCGTAGGTGTGCTCGCCGAAGGCCTCCCGGTACTCGGCGGCGACCTCGCCGCCCTCGGCGGCCTGCTTGATCGACAGGCTGATCCGCCGGCGCTGCAGGTCGATGTCGATGATCTTCACCCACAGCTCCTCCCCCGGGGTGACGACCTGCTCGGGGAGCTCGACGTGGTGAACGGCCATCTCGGAGATGTGCACCAGGCCCTCGATGCCCTCGCCGACCTGGACGAACGCGCCGAAGGGCACGAGCTTGGTCACCCGGCCGTAGACCAGCTCGCCGACCCGGTGGGCGGTGGCGAACTCCTGCCAAGGGTCCTGCTGGGTGGCCTTCAACGACAGGCTGATCCGCTCCCGGGACAGGTCGACGTCCAAGACCCGGACCTCCACCTCGTCGCCGACGGCGATCACCGAAGCGGGGTGGTCCACGTGCTTCCAGGACAGCTCGGAGACGTGGATCAGCCCGTCCATGCCGCCGAGGTCGACGAACGCCCCGAAGTTGACCACCGAGGACACCACGCCACGGCGGACCTCCCCCGGCTTCAGGTTGGTGAGGAACTCGTCGCGCTGCTCCTTCTGGGTCTCCTCCAGGTACGCCCGGCGGGAGAGGACGACGTTGTTGCGGTTCTTGTCGAGCTCGATGATCTTCGCGTCGAGGGTCTTGCCGACATAGGGCAACAGGTCGCGGACCCGGCGGAGCTCGACGAGCGAGGCGGGCAGGAAGCCCCGCAGCCCGATGTCGAGGATCAGGCCGCCCTTGACCACCTCGATGACCGGGCCGGAGACGACGCCGTCGCGCTCTTTGATCGCCTCGATCGTGCCCCAGGCCCGCTCGTACTGGGCCCGCTTCTTGGAGAGGATCAGGCGCCCCTCCTTGTCCTCCTTCTGCAGCACGAGGGCCTCGATGTGCTCCCCCAGGCTGACCACCTCGCCGGGGTCGACGTCGTGGCGGATCGACAGCTCCCGGGAGGGGATGACGCCCTCCGACTTGAAGCCGATGTCCAAGAGGACCTCGTCCTTGTCGACCTTCACGACCGTCCCCTCGACGATGTCGCCGTCGTCGAACTCGACGATCGTGCCGGAGATCGCGTCCTCCAGGGACATGCCGTCGAGGTCATCCGCCACCACCTGACGGGGGACGTAGGCCCCCGCGTCGTCGAAGGTGCCCATCTCGGGCGAGGCGCTGGGGGTGGTCACATCGGTCATGAGGTCGGCCTTCTTTCCGGACGGGCACCCCACCGGGCTGTCGTGGCGGGGCGGACGGCGAGCCATTCGCCGGACCGGAATGCTACACGGCCCTCCCCGCCGGCGACCCCGTGTGGCGACGAGGAGCCACTCCTGGTGGTCCAGGTCCGGGACCCGCCGCCCGTACTCTCCGGGGCGCACCGACCACAGCCCGTCGACCTCGAGGCCGGCGCCGGAGGCGAGCAACCGCAGCTCCCGGGGGGTGAAGCAGGTGGTCCACAGCCCAAAGGACGCCTCCCGCCCGTCGGGGTCCCGGACGACCGCGAGCTCGTGGCTGACGCCCTCCCCCGGGTCGAAGGTCTCGCCCTCGTCCAGGTGGCGCACGGCGAAACAGGCCGAGAGGGCCGACAGGGCCAGGCGGCCGCCGGGGCGCAGGCAGGAGGCCAGGGCGGCGAAGGCCTCGACGTCGCCGTCGCCGCCGAGGAGCCCGAAGCCGCCCTGGCACAGGCAGATGGCGGCGTCGAAGCAGGGGTGGGAAAAGGGCGATCGCCGCGCGTCGGCACGCACTCACATGCCCTCGCCGGCGGCGCGGAGGAACGGGAGGGACAGGTCGAGGCCGACGACGTCAACGCCGAGGTCAGCCATGGCGCGGGCGTGGCGTCCCGGCCCGCAACCGAAGTCGAGGACGCGCTGGCCGGGGCGCAGGCCCAGCTCTCCGGCGAAGAAGTCGACCTCCTGGGCCGTGCCCCGGGTGAACGAGTAGCGCAGGTAGGCGACGCCGGCGTGGCAGCCAGCCACTCGAACTCCCTCCCGCTGATCTCCACCTCCGGGAACCTACGCCTCCGTGCGGGTGCGGGGTAGCGTCGCACGGTGGCCGGTGCCCGCGACCCGTCGGCCCCGCCGAACGCGGCGGGGGCCGTAGATCCGGTGGCCACGGCGCGCGCCATCGCCGAGGACGTGCTGTTCCCCGACGCCCTGGCCATCGAGCGCTCGGCGGTGGTGCCGGCCCGCTACCTGGACCTGCTCGCCAGCGCCGGCCTCTACGGCCTGTACGGTCCCGCCCGCTGCGGCGGCTTTGACGCCGACCCGGTTACCGTCGGCCGCGTCGTCGAGGCCCTCGGCGGGGCCAGCCTCAGCACCGCCTTCATATGGATACAGCACCACAGCGCACTGCGGGCCGTGGCCGAGTCGGGCCCCGAGCAGCGCGACCGCTGGCTGAAGGCGATGTGCGCCGGCAGGGTGCGCGCCGGGATCGCCTACGCCGCCCTGCGCCGGCCCGGCCCGCCGGCCATGACCGCCGAGCGCGACGACGGGGGCTGGCTCCTCGGCGGGATGGCCCCGTGGGTGACCGGCTGGGACCGCATCGGGGTGGTGCTCGTCGGCGCCCGCTGCGGCGAGGACCTGGTGTGGGCCCTCGTCGACGCAACCGCGTCGGCCACCCTCGCCGTCGAGGCGCAGGAGCTGGCGGCCATGGCCGCCACTGCCACGGTGACCATGCGCCTCGAGGGCCACGCCGTCGCCGGCAGCCGTGTCCTGGCAGTCGAGCCCTTCGAGGAGTGGTACCGGCGGGACTCGCTCTCCCTGCGCACCAACGGCTATCTCGCCGTAGGCGTCGCCGACCGCGCCGCCCGCCTCCTGCGCTCCGGCGCGCTCGGCGATGAGGTCGACGCCGCTCGCAAGGCCCTCGACGAGACGGCCGCTGAGGACACCGCCGGGGCGCGCGCCGCTGCCAGCGTCCTGGCCGTGCGGGCCACCGCCGCGCTGGTGGCCGCGGGCGGGGGTCGCTCGGTCGACCTGGCCAGCCACGCCCAACGCCTGGCCCGCGACGCCATGTTCCTCCTCGTGTTCGGCCAGACGAAGGCGATCAGGGAAGCCCAGCTGGCCGCCCTCGCCGGGCTACCGTCGGGCCCGTGACGACCCGCACCAGCGCCGAATGATCTCCGGGCGCGGCAACGACGCCGAGCACCAGCACCTGCGCTACATCCGCCAGATCAACGCCGCCCTCGCCGGCCGGCCCCCAGGCCTGTCGGTGACCACCCACTCCTGCCGGGGGAACTTCCAGAGCCACTGGGCGGCCGAGGGAGGCTGGGACTTCGTGGCCGAGGCCCTGTTCAACGAGCTCGACGTCGACAGCTTCTTTGCTCGAGTACGACGACGCCCGCTCCGGAGACTTCTCCCCTCTCCGCTTCGTGCGTCCCGGCAAGCAGGTCGTGCTCGGCCTGGTCACCACCAAGCGGGGCGAGCTGGAGTCGCCCGACGACCTGGCCAGGCGCATCGACGAGGCCGCCCGCTACGTGCCCCTCGAGCAGCTGTGCCTGTCGCCGCAGTGCGGCTTCTCCTCCACCGTGGAGGGAAACCGCCTCAGCTTCGACGAACAGGTCGCCAAGCTGCGCCTCGTCGTCGACACCGCGGCCGCCGTCTGGGGCTCCTAGCTAGTCCCTGGTCGCAGGTCGTCCGGGGGCGGCGCCAGGGTCGCTCTGAGCCGGAGAGGGCCGGTTGGGGTCGGGGTGCAGCGCGATGAAGATCGACCACGCCGGCGCTGACGGGTCGCCTTGCCGGTCGGCGAAGTCGTCCAGCAGCTCGCGGAGCCTGGCTCGAAAGTCGCTCATGTCGGCGGAGGACAGGCGCAGTCCGAGCCTGGTGGTGTCGATCTCCACGGCGGGGACGAGGGCGAGCTCGTCCAGGAACGTCTCCAGCATGGGTCGGCTGCTCGCCGGGGTGCTGAGCTGCCAGGATTTCTTGGTGGCCAGGTAGGGGACCTCACGGGCGCCGCGGGTACCTCTCCTCTCCTTCTGTGGTGCCAAGAAACCGGTTCGGAGCAGGGTTCTGACGTGGTGCAAGGTGCTCGCCGGGTCCCGGCCGAGGCGCCGGGCGATCTCCTTGTTCGTCCGAGGCTCGTCGAGACAGATGCGCAGGATCCTCAGCCGGAGCGACGACGCGAGCGCCTTGGCTTCCTCATCGGTCGCTTGCCTGCGTTCGGTCACCGTCGACGCCTCATCCTAAAGTGATTGGTGTAGATCAATCACTCGGCTAGGGTAGCCGCGATGAGCGGCGAGCGGCGAAGTCCCGATCGGCCCGGGCGCCGGGGGGGCTCGTCCGGCATGGCGATTTTCGGCTGCTATGGACCGGGGACACCGTCAGCCAACTCGGAAGCCAGGTCTCGGTGCTGGTCCTTCCCCTGGTGGCGGTGCTGTACCTGCACGCCACCACCTTCGAGGTCGGGGTGCTGACCGCCTTGGAGTCACTGGCGTTCCTGCTGGTCGGCTTGCCGGCGGGAGCGTGGTGCGACCGGGTCCGCCGCCGCCCGGTGATGATCGCCGGCGACCTGGTCCGCGCCGCCCTGCTGGCCTCGATCCCCGCCGCCGCCGCCTTGGGCGTCCTGACCGTCGGCCAGCTCTTCGCCGTCGCGCTGGTGCACGGGGTGGCGACGGTCTTCTTCGATGTCTCCTACCAGAGCTATCTCCCCTCGCTGGTCGGCCGCCGCGATCTGGTCGAGGGCAACGCCAAGCTGCAGGCCAGCCAGTCGGTCGCCCAGGTCGCCGGGCCGACCCTCGGCGGGTTCCTCGTGCAGCTGTTCACCGCCCCGTTCGCCGTGCTCGCCGACGCGGTGAGCTTCGTGGTCTCCGCTGCCTGTGTGGGCGCCATCCGCCGGCCGGAGCCCCCACCGGAGCGCCCGGGGCAGCGCCACCTCGGCCGGGAGATCGGTGAAGGCCTCGGCTTCGTGTTTCGTCACCCGATACTGCGGATGATCGCCGGCACCACCGGAACCTCCAACCTCTTCAGCTCGGCCTTCGCTGCCGTCGTGGTCGTCTTCCTGGTTCGCACCGTCCACCTCTCCGCCGGCGCCATCGGTGTGCTGATGTCGGCGGGCAGCATCGGCGGCGTCCTCGGCGCCGTGTCGGCGGCGGCGATCGCCCGGCGGATCGGCCAGGCGCGCACCATCTGGCTGTCGGTCGTGGCGACCTCCCCGTTCGGGCTGCTGATCCCGCTCACCGGACGCGGCGGCGGGCTGGCTCTCTACGCCGTGGGCTCGTTCGTGATCTCCATCGGCGTCGTGGTCTACAACGTGGCCCAGGTCAGCTTCCGCCAAGCCCTGTGCCCGGCCCGCCTGCTGGGCCGCATGAACGCCACCATGCGTTTTCTGGTCTGGGGCACCATGCCGTTCGGCGCGCTGCTCGGCGGTGCCCTGGGCACCTGGATCGGCCTGCGCCCGACGCTGTGGGTCAGCCAGATCGGGGAGATCCTCGCCGCCAGCTGGGTACTCGCCTCCCCCCTGCGCGGACTGCGCGACCTGCCCACCGCCGACGCCACGAACGTGTAGCGGCGCCGTTCTCCGGGGTGCTCGTTGCCGCAAGCCGGCGCCGGCGGGCAGTGCCGCTAACCCTTGGCGTCCGCCCAGGTCGAGCCCCACGACAGGTTGACCTCGAGCGGCACCGACAGCTCCGCTGCGCCGCGCATCGCCTCCATGACGACGTTCGCGGCGGCGCCCTCCTCGTCGGGGGGCACCTCGAGGATCACCTCGTCGTGGACCTGGAGCACGAGCCGGCTGGCGAGGCCGAGGCGCCCGAGGCGCTGGTCGATGCGGACCAGGGAGACTTTGAAGATGTCGGCGGCCAGGCCCTGGATGCCGGCGTTCATCGCCTGGCGCTCCCCCGCCGCCCGCAGCTGGTAGCGGGTCGACTGCAGCTCGGGGATCAGCCTCCGCCGGCCGAAGAGCGTCTCGGTGTAGCCCCGGTCGCGGGCCTCGGCGACGACCCGGTCCATGTAGCTGCGCACGGTGGGGAACGCCGCGAAGTACGCCTCCAGGATCTGGTTGGCCTCGGTGACCGGTATCGCCAGGCGCTGCGCGAGGCCGTAGGACTCCATGCCGTAGGCGAGGCCGTAGGAGACCATCTTCGCCTTGGAGCGCATCGCGACGGTGACCTCGGCGGGATCGACGCCGTAGATCGCGGCGGCGGTCTCCCGGTGGATGTCGGCGCCGGCGTTGAACGCCCCGACCAGGCCGGGGTCCTCGGCCAGATGGGCGATCACCCGCAGCTCGATCTGGTTGTAGTCGGCGACGAGGAACCGGCACCCCTCCGCCGGCACGAAGCAGGCGCGCAAGCGCCGTCCCTCCTCGGTGCGCACCGGGATGTTGTGCAGGTTGGGCTGGTCGGAGCTGAGCCGGCCGGTCCGGGCGACGGTCTGGTTGAACGTGGCGTGGATGCGCCCGTCGTCGGCCACCTCGGCGAGCAGCGACTCCCCGTAGGTGGAGCGCAGCTTCTCCACCTCCCGGTAGCGCAGCAGGGCCTCGACGATCGGGTGCTCGCCGCGCAGCCGCTCCAGGGTCTGGGCGTCGGTGGAGTAGCCGGTCTTGGTGCGCTTCTGGGGGGTGAGCCCGAGCTTGTCGAACAGCACGTGGCGCAGCTGGGGGGTCGAGTTGACCACGAACGCCTCGCCGGCCAGCTCTTGGATCTGCGCTTCCAGCCGCCGGGTCTCGGCGGCGAGCTCGCCGGCCAGCCCCTGCAGCGCCCCGACGTCGACGCGCACGCCGGCCGCCTCCATGCGGGCGAGGACCGCCACGAGGGGGCGTTCGACCTCGTCGTAGAGGCGCGACATCCCCCGGGACGACAGGGCTGCCGACAGCGGCTCGACCAGCCGGGCCACTGCCGCCGCGCGCCGGGCCGCCTCGGCCGCCGGGTCGGGGGCGGAGCCGTCCAGGTCGAGCTGGCCGGGCGGGGGGGCGTCGGGCCCGGCGAGGTCGGTCCCGGCGTAGCGCAGGGCGAGGTCGGGGAGTAGGTACTGGTCGCCGGCGGGGTCGACCAGGTAGGCGGCGATCGCGGTGTCCAGCTGGAGGTGGGAGAAATCCACGCCGAGCGCGGCCAGCCCGCGCATCAAGGTCTTGGCGTCGTGGGCCGAGACCTCGGCCCCGCCGGCGCCGAGCAGGCCGGCCAGGCCGGCACGCACCGGGGGCGCGCCGAGGGCGTCCGGCCCGACCCAGGTGACCGCCACCGGGTCCCCCGGGGGAAGCGGGGCGAGCGCCAGACCGGCGAGCCCCGAGCGCCCCGGGGCACCCTCCCACGCCCCGGCCACCGCGACCGCCGCCCCGCTGGCCGTCCAGCGCTCAAGGATGGAGGCGACCTCCGCCGCGGCGGCCGGGGTGGTCAGCTCCAGGGCGAGGGCAGCGCCGGCGGGCGCCGGCGGCGCGGCGGCGCTTTCCCCACTGGAGGTGGCTTCGACGAAGCGGTCCCAGAGGGTGCGGAGCTCGAGGAAGTCGAAGAAGCGCTTCAGCTCCTCCCGGTCCCAGCCGCCGAGCGCGGCGTCGGCCAGGTCGACCTCGACGGGCACGTCCCGGATGAGCGGCGTCGCCTTGGCGTTGGTGCGCACCCGCTCCTCGGCGCTGGCGAGGCTGTCGCGCAGCTTGGGGGTCAGCTCGTCGAGGTGGGCGAAGATGCCGTCGAGGTCCCCGTAGGTGTTGACCAGGCGCGCGGCGGTCTTCTCCCCCACCCCCGGGACCCCGGGGAGGTTGTCCGACGGGTCACCCCTCAAAGCCGCGTACTGGGGGTACAGGGCCGGGCGGACCCCGGTGCGCTCCTCGATGCCCGCCTCGTCGTAGAGGGCGTAGTCCGACACTCCGCGCCGGTTGTAGAGCACCTTCACGTGGGGGTCGGCCACCAGCTGGTAGGCGTCCCGGTCGCCGGTGACCACGATCACGTCGTCGCCGGCCGTGGCCGCCCGGGCGGCGAGCGTCGCGAGCACGTCGTCGGCCTCGTAGCCGGCCACCTCCGCCACCGGGACGCGCATGGTCTCGACGAGCTGGCGCACCAGGCCCATCTGCTGGCGGAGGATGTCGGGGGTCTCCGCCCTCCCGGCCTTGTAGTCGCTGATCATCTCGTGGCGGAACGTCGGCTCCGGTCGGTCGAAGGCGACGACCAGGCGGTCCGGATGGTGGTCCTTCACCAGGTTGACCAGCATCGAGGTGAAGCCGAACACCGCGTTGGTCACCTGCCCCGACGCGGTGGCCAGGTCGGTGGGCAGCGCGTGGAACGCCCGGTAGGTGAGCGAGTTGCCGTCGATCAGCATCACGAGCGCCATCTGCCCGATGCTACGCCCGGGCTCCGACGCTGCCTCCTCCCCCCCGGTAGCATCTGGGCGTGGCCGGCGATGGGTTCCATCCTCCGATCGAGGAGTACCTGGAGGCGATCCACGAACTGCAGGAGGAGGGCACGCCGGTCATCCAGGCTCGCCTCGTCGAGCGCCTCGACCACTCCGCCCCGGCGGTCTCGGAGATGGTCCGCCGGCTGCGCGACGCCGGCTACCTCGAGGTCGCCGGCCGCACGCTCGCACTGACCGGCGCCGGCCGGGCGGTGGCCGAGAGCGTGGTGCGCAAGCACCGGCTGGCCGAGCGCCTCCTCACCGACGTGATCGGGCTGCCGTGGGCCGCCGCCCACGTGGAGGCCTGCCGCTGGGAGCACGTGATCTCCGACGACGTCGCCGCCCGCCTCGAGGTGCTGCTCGGCCACCCGACGACCTGCCCGCACGGCAACCCGATCCCCGGCACCGGTCCCGACCTCCGGCGGCTCACGCCGCTCGCCGGGGCACGCGCCGGCGAGCGGGTGCGCCTCGAGCGGGTCACCGAGCAGATCGAGATCGACGGCGAGGCGCTCGCCTACCTCGACGAGCACGGCTGGGTCCCCGGCGCCGAGGCAGTCGTCTCGTCACGGGCCCCCGACGGCACCCTGACGCTCAGCATCGACCCCGACGGGCGGGGCATGGCGCTGTCACCGGCGCTGGCCGCCCAGCTGTACGTCGCCGAGCCCGTCGGCTCCGCCGTCCGAGTGGCTGCCGGCGCCGCCACCGGGGGGGAGCGCGCGTGAAGGTGTTCGTCTCGTCGGACATGGAGGGCACCGCCGGCGTCGTCGACTGGGAACAGGTGCGGTCCGGATCGCCGGCCTACCCGGCGTTCGTGGAGCTGCTCCTCGCCGAGGTCAACGCGGCCATCGAGGGGGCGGCCGAGGCGGGGGCAACCGGGTTCGTGGTCAACGACTCCCACGGTCGCATGGCCAACCTCCCGCCCGACCGGCTCGCCGGGCGGGCCCGCTACCTGTCGGGCCGGCTGAAGCCCCGCTACATGATGGAGGGCCTCGACGGGAGCTTCGACGCGGTGTTCTTCGTCTCCTACCACGGGTCGATGTCGGCGCACGCCTCGACCCTGTCGCACACCTACTTCCCCGCCGCCTTCTCCGAAGTGACCCTGAACGGCGCCGTCGTCGGCGAGGCGGGGATCAACGCCTTGGTGGCGAAGCACCATGGCGTGCCGGTTGCCCTGGTGAGCGGCGACGAGACCACCGCCGCGGAGGTCGAGAAGGTGTGCCCCGGCATCCGCGCTGCGGTGGTCAAGCGGTCGGTGACCCGCTTCGCCGCCGAGTCCCTGCACCCGCACGCAGCTTGCGAGCTGATCCGGGAGCAGGCCCGGGCAGCGATCGGCGACCTCGGCTCGCTGGCGCCGCCGGCGATCGACCTTCCGGCGACGCTTCGCGTCCGGTTCCACAACACCGACTACGCCGACCTCGCCACCCGGATCTCCGGCGTGCAGCGCACCGGGGACCTCGCTGCGTCGATCACCGACGCCGACCCGCTGGCGCTGTTCACGACGTTCGTCACCGTCGTGCTGCTCTGCCGCGGCTTCGTCGAGTAGCCCGGCGCCTGCGGCTCAGAGCGCCGGCGCCTCGGGACGCAGACCGCCGTCGACCACCCGCCGGGCGACGGCGTCCATGCGGACCCGCTCGTTCATCGCGGTCTGCTGGATCCAGGTGAACGCCTGGTGCTCGGCCAGGCCGCACTCGTCCATCAGCACGCCCTTGGCCCGCTCCACGACCTTTCGGACCTCCAGGCGCTCCTCCAGGTTGCGGACCTGCTCCTCCAGCGCGGTCATCTCCTGGAAGCGCCCGAGGGCGATGTCGATCGCCGGCAGCAGCTCGGTCTTCTGGAAGGGCTTTACCAGGTAGGCGAGGGCCCCGGCGCTGCGCGCCTGGTCGATCAGGTCGCGCTGGCTGAACGCGGTGAGGATGAGCACCGCGGCGAGCCGCTCGGCGGTGATCGCCCGCGCCGCGCTCAGCCCGTCGGTCCCGGGCATCTTGATGTCGAGGATGGCCAGGTCGGGCCGCCCGGCGCGCACCAGCTCGACCACCTCGTCCCCCCGCCCGGTCTCGCCCACGACCTCGTAGCCCTCCTCCTCGAGGATCTCCTTCAAGTCGAGGCGCACGATGGCCTCGTCCTCGGCGATCACGACTCGCACGGCCATCGGCAGCACTCCTTGGTCTCGTTGGTCTCGGAGCCGACCGACGTCGGCGGGCCCGCGGAGAGCCGGGAGCCACCCCGGGCAGGTTCAGCCGCGAGCAGCATCGTCGGCGAGCAGCCGGTCGAGCAACTCGTCCTGGCTCGCCCGCAGGGCTTCGGCGCTCGCCAGCAGGCTGCGCCGGGCCCGCTCCAGCGCGTCGACGTGACGCTGGGCCTCGGCGTGCTCCCGGTGGGCGAGCGGCGTCTCGGACACCAGCGAGCGCACCCGGGCCTCCTCGGCGCTCTCGGTGAGGGAGGCGAGCTGCTCGTCGAGCACCGCCAGCTCGTCGAGGCAGGCACGCAGGCGCTGCGCGGTGTCGAACAGCTTGCGCTCGGTGAGGGCCCGGGACATGGACCCTCCATGCTACCCGGGCCACACCCGGCCCTCCCGGCACCGGCCCTCGGCGGCACCCACCCCCGCCGCTCGGCCGGCTCACCCGGGGAGGCGGAGCCCGGTGAAGGCTGCGAGGAAGGCGAGCTCGTCGGCGTCGAGCTGGGCGCGGCGGCGCTCCGAGCGGGCGCCGTGGCCGACGTCGGCCTCCCGACGCACGAGGATCGGCCGCTCCTCCGGGGTCCCCGAGGTCGCCCACTGGAGGGCCGCCGCCATCTTGCGGGCGTGGAGGGGGTCCACCCGGGTGTCGTTGTCGAAGACGGTGAACAGCACCGCCGGGTAGGCCACACCCCCCTCCACGTGGTGGTAGGGCGAGCACGAGAGCAGCCAGCCGAGCTCCTCGGGGTCGGCGGCGCTGCCGTACTCGTCGTTCCAGGTGGAGCCGAGACCGAAGCGCTCGTAGCGGACCATGTCGAGCAGCGGGGCGGAGCAGACCACCGCCCGGTAGCGGGAGGGGCTGCGGGTCAGGGCCGCGCCGACCAGCAGGCCGCCGTTGGAGCCGCCGAGGATCCCGAGGCGCTCCGGTGTGGTCCAGCCCCCGGCTACGAGGGCGTCGGCGGCCGCCTCGAAGTCCTCGAACACGCGGTGCTTGTGCTCGCGCATCCCCCCGCGGTGCCACTCCTCCCCCTCCTCGGAGCCGCCGCGGAGGTGGGCGACCGCCCACAGCCCGCCGGCAGCCACCCAGGCGGCGGCGGCCGAGGTCCACGTTGGCCGGAGCGCGAGGTCGAAACCACCGTAGCCGTAGAGCACCGCCGGCACCGGTCCCCGGCCCGGACCGCCGCCCGCGGGGGCGAGCACGTCCATGCGCACCTCGGTCCCGTCTGCGGAGCGGAACGTCACGACCTCCTCGTCGACCGCTGGTGGCTCGGTGCCCGCGGCGGGCGCGTCGAGGGACGGGCCGAGCTCGCCGGTGCCCGGGTCGAGGGCGGTGACGCGGTGGGGCCGGACCCACCCGGTCGAGCCCACCCACACCTCGGGTGCCTCGTCGGGGCGGCCGGTCACCTCGGCGCTGACCGCCGCTGGCAGGCCGACCCGGTGCTGGAAGGTCCCGTCGGCACGGGCGTGCACGGTCACCTCGGAGAAGGCGTGGCGGCTGCGGACGGCGACGACGTGC